>JANOAW010000140.1:0-3833 GCA_031411355.1 Hyphomicrobiaceae bacterium
GCCTGGGTCACTCTCGACGCTCACATCTTCTCTGACCGTCGAAGTGATCCGAAACCGACCGGCAAAGCAGCGCCTCCTCAAGTAAGCCGCACGTTCGACGTGCCGACACGCGATACCCCCGATAGCGACCGTGCTGGCCGACGGCCAAGACGTGACCCGTGACGCGCCGGCGATGTCTGTTCGTGTACATTTGTGCCCCCCGGGCACATGTGCCCAAGCACATTTGCCTGTGGATGGACCGCGCTTGGCCGAGCGAGTCACCGCGCTTCTTGGTACGCCCCGAGACACGCGAACCGCGACAATCGACCGGAACACGGCGACGAGAAGACGGCGACCAGATGACGGCGATCTGCCAGTGCTGTGGTCAGCGCGACGGCGATGTTTCGACATCGGGCCGCAATCGCCCGCATTGGGTCGAGGATGCCTTGCTCGCGTGCTTCAACCGCGCACACGAGGACGCCGAACAGCGCGGCATGGCCGAAGTCGGCGTGGCGCATCTGTTGCTCGCGATGACGGCGGCCGAGGACGTCGCGGCGGCCATGACACGATCCGGCATCGATCCTCAAACGCTCGCGACCCTGATCGACGCCACGTTGCCGCAGCGCCGGCCGTATGGCCGTAGCGATAGACCGCGCTCGGCAGCCGATCTGCGCACCCTGCTCGACATCGCCCAGCGCACGGCGTCGATCGCGGGCCAGACCTTCATCACCAAGCAGATCATGCTCTCGACACTGTTGAGCCTGCCGAGCGCGCTGACGGGTGTGCACGAACTGGCGCGCTGGATCTGGGCCGCACGTCGATATCCAGGCGTTGGCGCGGCCGGCCCGGAAATGACGCAGCCCTATGCCGAGGCGCGAGCGACGCCCGTGGTTGCTACCGATTTCACCTGGCTCGAGGCGCGGTTGGCGCGCCAGGAACAACTGTTACAGTCGTTGCAGGACCAATTGCGTGCAGCCTCGATAGAGATCCCGCCGCCACAGCCGGCAGCGTCACCGCCCGAACCTGCGCGTCTCGAGCCGGCCAAATTCTCGACGCCCCCCGCAGCGCTAACGCCGAAAAGCGATTTCGTCCCTGACGAGATTCCCGACGACGACGACCTCGACGACGAGGACGCCCAGGCGACGGGAATCAAACGCTATTACCTCTCGATGGACGACGAGATCGTGCGAGCGCCCTCGATCGGGCCTGCCACCGCCGCTCGCCTCCAACCGCACGGCATCACGCACGTGAAGCATCTGCTCGCCATCGACCCGGAACGCTTGTCGGCGCGCCTCGGTGCACGCCATCTGACCACGACCAAGATCACCGCGTGGAAAAACCAGGCGCGGCTCGTGTGCTCGATCCCGTGGCTGCGAGGAACGCACGCGCAGCTGCTGGTCGGCGCAGGCTATGCCTCGATCGAGAAGATCCTGTCGGCCGATCGGCCGGTGGTGTGCGCCGCGATCATGCAGTTCGCGACCACACGCGACGGACAAAGCATCCTGCGCAATGGCCAGCCACCGGAGATGGACCGCATCATGCGCTGGATCGAGAATTCGCAACACGCCGAGCCTCAGCGCGCCGAACCGACGCGAGCGGGCGCGGCGGGCTTACGCGTGGTCGGATAACGGCCGGCCGCGATCAGGCCCGCTCGGCGCCATAGAACGTCGTCACGACGTGTTGCGCTTCCGCAAAGAACAACCAGCGCTCCGTCAGCAGCCCGACCGACATCGAGACGACGGCTGCTATAGCCAACAGCGCAGCCGGGACAGGCCCACTGGCGAGCGCCAGCAAAATCGCCACAGCCGGCAGGCCGAACGCCAGCAACAAAACCAGACTGCGCAATTTTTCCGCGTGTCGCCGGGCGACGTGGAACCCCATCTCGCGCATCACGTAGTTGGCGGTGCTGTGCGGCTGCTCCAACACCCGCACCTTGCCAAAACGGCCAAGACCGGTCGCACTTTCAGCTGTCCACGTGCGCGATGCACTGTCGATACGCTGCCAATAGGCGCGCTTCAAAACAGCCGATACGATCAGCGCCACCACGGCGCACCATCCGATCAGCGATCGTTCCTCCCCGAACAGGCCATGCATTGCGAACGCCAGCACGGCGCCGGAGGCCACGGCGAGCATGAGATAGATCGGCGTCACCAGCGGCTCACTCCACGCGCGGATGGTCGGCAGGCTCTGATAAATCATGCCGGTGGCAAACACGGTGGTTGACGCGCACACGATCGCCCCGACCGCCGTCAAGCCGAACAGCCACGACGTGCCGGGATCACCCAGCACCCAGATGTAGCCGAGCAGACATGCCGGCACGAAGGTGATCAGTGCCGCGACCCCCTCGCGCGATAACCAAGAGGTGCGCCATTGCGAGAACGCGCGCCAGGCGCGCTCGGGTCGGCCGAGATGCAAGGTCGACGACAATAAGCCGCCACAGATCAACGCGAGTGCAACCCCAAGGCCGACGAAGCCGAGTGCGGCGTTGCGCGCGACACCACCCGTCAGCGCGGATAGGGCGAGCCACGCCAGAAGGCCGTACCCGGCACCGGACGCCGTGGTGAAAAAGATGACCGAGTAGGCGGGATGCATCGCGGGCAGAACCGGGCTGGGCAACAGGTGCGGCAGAGGTGACACAGCTCGTGCGCGGCGGCAACAGGGGCGTCAACACGACCTGCGACGATCAAATCCGGTTGTCGCAGCCGAATGCGGCCGTGTATGAAGGCAGTATGCCCCGCTTGTTCTCCGCATTGGAACTCCCCGAGACCGCGCGCATGCGGCTCGCTGAACTCAAAGCTCCGTTCGAAACGGCGCGATGGGTGGCGCCCGACGATTTCCACATCACGTTGCGTTTCGCCGGCGAGATTTCCCGCCGCCAGGCCGAGGAATTTGCCCACGTGCTAGCGGATATTCAGTTGCCGCCGCCTCGGATCCGCATCGCCGGTACAGCCGTGTTCGGCGGCCGCCACCCGATCGCAGTCTACGCCGCCGTCGAGCGTACCGCCGAACTCGACGAACTCCACCGCGCGCACGAAACCGCCGCACGTACCATCGGGCTCGAGCGCGACAGCCGCAAGTTCGTGCCCCACGTCACGTTGGCGCGGCTCGACGGAGAAAATCCGGCGACGGTCGCTGCATTTCTCGAACGAACGGGCGCGCTGAAAATTCCCGATTTCTGGCCCCAACGTGCGGTATTGATGTCGGCGCGCGACGGCGGGGGCGGGCCTTACGGCGCCGTCGACAGTTTCCCGTTTTTCGGCACCGACCACGGCGAGGATGACCAATGATCCGTGTCCAGGAAGCCGATTTCGATCAAGCAGCCGAGGTGCGCGCCTTGACGGCCGAACGGACCGACATCGGCGCCATCGTCACCTTCACCGGCACCGTCCGTGGATCGGCGTCAGGCAAGCCGATCACCGCCATGACGCTCGAACATTACCCCGGCATGACCGAGGCCGAATTGGCAGCGGTCGAAGCAGCGGCGCACGCGCGCTGGCCGCTCCAGGCGTCTTTGATCATCCACCGCGTCGGTCATTTGAAACCGGGCGACAACATTGTCCTTGTCGTGACAGCGTCACCCCATCGCCATGTGGCCTTCCAGGCGGCCGAGTTCCTGATGGACTTCTTGAAGACACGCGCCCCGTTCTGGAAAAAAGAGACCGGTCTCGACGGCGTCGGCCATTGGGTCGATGCACGCGAAAGCGACGATATGGCGTCGACGCGCTGGATGCGATAGCGATGCTGCCTGATTTTGCCGCCCGTCGCCGAGGTGACCGAATGAGCCGTAGTGCCACACCGACCGCATCTGCCACGACGCCAGCTGCGCGGCTGCTGACGGAGCCGGTGCGCGTCAT
>JANOAW010000141.1:0-3123 GCA_031411355.1 Hyphomicrobiaceae bacterium
TACGCCATGCTGATCAAAATCTACGGCCAGACGAGCGAGGGCCAAAAGCGCGACAGCCCTGCGGAATGCATTGGAAGCACAACCAAGGTCGTTGAAGGCAGGCCGGACCCGAAGCACATCAGCACGAGCTATGTTGAGCGCCAGAACTTGACGATGCGCATGCATATGCGTCGGTTTACGCGGCTGACGAACGGGTTCAGCAAAAAATTCGAGCAGCACGTCAACGCGGTCGCCCTGCACTTCATGTACTACAACTTCTGCCGCATCCATAACACGCTTCGCGTGACGCCGGCGATGGCAGCTGGCGTCACGGATCGACTGTGGGATGTGAAAGACCTCGTTGACCTCGTTGAAGAATATGAGCGATTGGCCCCCGCCAAGAAACGAGGCAGTTACAAAAAAGTGTCATAAGCTTAAGCATTTGGACGAAGAGCGGCTACTGCACCGCAAATATGGTCGGCAAGTTCATCCGCCTCGTCGATAGGAACTGTAAAAGATGCGTAGAAATGCGAACCGTCCTCGCCGATTTGAGAGAACGATATGTCTACGGTAGCTACTTCACCTTCAAGCTTGGCCAGAACATCAATGTTCGTGCTTGTCGTTTGCCCTTTGTACATTTCACGCTTCAGTCCCGTCATGTTGGCCCCGCTCAACTGATCTCAAGCCAACCATCTGAGATCATGAATAAGAACTGGTCAACAGATTTCAGACTGCTTGACACGATGGTGCGAGGAACGCGGCGACAGCGCTTCCAGTTGACACACGGCGTGCGCTACGGTGGGGAACGATCGATCGATTGATTGCGATGGAGAAGCGGTCCCCGTGAAGCTCGGATTTTTCACCATGCCGATCCACCCGTTGGCCAAGGATTGGCGTGTGGCGCTGCGAGAAGATCGCGCGGCGTTCCTGCTCGCCGACGAACTCGGCTTCACCGAAGGCTACGTCGGCGAACACGTCACGGATCTGGCGGAAAACATCACCTCGAGCACGCTGTTCATCGCGTCGCTCGCCAACGACATCCGCCACATGCGACTCGGCACCGGTACGGTCAATCTGCCCAACCACCATCCAGCCCACGTCGCAGCCGACATCGCGATGCTCGATCACCTGCTCGATGGGCGATTGATCTTCGGCATCTCGCCCGGTGGATTGTTGTCCGATGCCGAAATTTTCGGCAACCTCGACGCAGACAGGAACGCGATGTTTCTCGAGGCGATCAACCAGATCATCAGCTTGTGGACGAGCGAACCACCGTACGACCTCGACGGGAAATTCTGGCGCATCTCGACGGCGCGCACGCAGCTGTCTGAGATCGGGCAAGGCCACATCGCAAAGCCGCTGCAACGGCCACATCCGCCGATCGTGGTCACGGCCGTGGCGCCGCATTCCAAAGGCGTGAGCGAAGCTGCGGCTCGCGGATGGGATCCGATCTCGGCCAATTTCCTCATGCCTGTGTGGGTTGCGAGCCACTGGCCCAAGTATCTCGAGGGTTGCCTGAAAAGCGGTCGACCGGTCGATGCCGTCAACTGGCGCGTCGCCAGGAGCATTTTTGTTGCCGACGACAAAGCGACGGCACGCGCCTACGCGGACGGTGCCAACGGACCATATCGCCACTACTTCGGCTCGCTTGCGACAAAACTGATCAAGAATGGTCGCGCTGAACTCTTCAAGTCCTCGCGCGACATGCCCGACAGCGCCGTGACGTTGGATCATGTGTGCAAAAATCTGATCATTTCGGGAACGCCCGACGACGTCGTCGATCAGATCTTGGCGTTCCGTGCCGAGGTCGGCGATTTCGGCACGCTGCTTTATGCCGGTCACGACTGGGTCGACGTCGAGCTTGGCCGGCGCTCGATGATATTGATGGCCGAAAAGGTCATGCCGAAAGTGAATGCGGCGATCCGCGCGGAGCGCGGGGCGACAGCATGATGTCACGGCCTCAACCGCGCCGGATCCGCGCCAAGGCGACGGCTGGATCGATGCGACCATCGTAGATCGCGCGGCCCGATATCGCACCCTCGAGCACGGCATGCTCGGGCGTCATGAGTGTTTCGATATCGACCATGTCGGCGAGGCCGCCCGAGGCGATGACGGGCGTTTTCACGGCGCGCGCGAGGGCCACCGTCGACGGCCAATTGATACCTGCGAGAACGCCGTCGCGGTCGATGTCGGTGTAGATGATCGCGGCGGCGCCGACATCTTCGAAGCGGCGCGCGAGTTCGACGACACCGAGCTCACTGGTTTCGGCCCAACCTTGGGTCGCGACCTTGCCGCCCTTGGCGTCGATGCCGACCGCGACCTGACCAGGATAGGCACGACAGGCTTCCGCGACGAGGTTCGGATCTCTGACGGCGATGGTGCCGAGGATGACTCGGCGAATGCCCTTTTCGAGCCAGAAGTCGATCGTTGCACGATCACGGATGCCGCCGCCGAGTTGGCACGGAATGGCGATCGCGCCGAGGATCGCTTCGACCGCGCGGCCGTTGACGGGCTTGCCGGCGAACGCACCGTTGAGGTCGACGATGTGTAGATACTCGAAACCCTGACGTTGGAAATCACGCGCCTGGGCCGCGGGATCGTCGTTGAATACGGTTGCCTGATCCATTTCGCCGAGTTTCAGGCGGACGCATTGGCCGTCCTTGAGGTCGATGGCGGGGAACAAGATCACGTGGATGTCGCCGGTGCTGGTGCGGGTCGGCGGCTCCATACAATGGATCGGTCGGGCCTGCGAGGCGCAAAACCGGGCGCCGTCGAGATATGCACGAGGCACACGTCCGCCGTGCCGCGTGTGCTCTCACCGACGGCTGTCGGACCGGCTATGTGCGGACACCCGAACCGCGACCTCGAGGCATCATGTCGACGCGCACAGACGCCTTGCCGCCATCGATTGCGGCGGCTGCAACATTGCCGTCGTTATTGCGGCCGAACGTGGTGCGCGGCATCGGTTTGATGTGTGTTGCGGTCTGTCTGCTCTCTTGTCTCGATATCACCGCGAAATATCTGATCAATGTCGCGGGCCTGCCGACGGTGCAGGTGGTGTGGGTGCGCTTCCTCGGTCAGTTCGCCGCCATCATTTTGGCATTCGGCCTTTTTTCGCTACCGCGACTGTTGACCTCGGCGAGG
>JANOAW010000142.1:0-8882 GCA_031411355.1 Hyphomicrobiaceae bacterium
CGGCGATGCGCTTTTTGCTGTCCGACCCGACCTCGTTCTATCCCCAGTTCGCGACCCACAACGCCCATTCCGTCGCCAGTGCCCACATCGCCGGTGCCAACAGCGCCTATGAATTCCAACGTCTGCACGGCATGGGCGAGGCGCTCTATGCCGAGGTCATCGGCGCCGACAAGCTCGATCGTCCCTGTCGCATTTATGCCCCCGTTGGTGGGCACGAGGATCTGCTCGCCTATCTCGTACGCCGTCTGCTCGAGAATGGGGCCAACACGTCATTCGTCAATCGGCTGGCCGACGAAAAGGCGCCGGTCGCCGACATCATTCGTGATCCCGTGCAAGCAGCCGAGGAGCAACGGTCGGCTGCGTCGCCGCAACCGGCATTGCCGAAACCGGCTGAAATCTTTGCTGATGATCTGCTTGCGCCGCGGCTCGCAAGCAGCGGTTTGGCTCTGCCGATCGCTGCCGTGCGTGCCGATCTGATCGCCAAGATGAACCACGAATTGCTACCGTCGTTCGCGGTCGGGCCGATCGTTGCCGGCGATGTGACAACGGACGTCGAGCGAGCCGAACTGGTGCGCTGCCCGCACGATCGTCGCCAGCGGATGGGCACCGTGTTGGCTGCGACTGAGGTCGATATCGACACGGCCTTCAAATCGTCTCTCGCCGGCGCGCATGCCTGGGATCGGATGGGTGGACCTGCGCGCGCGCTTATTCTCGATCGCGCAGCGGACCTGTTCGAGCGCGACCGCGTGCGTTTGATGGCCGTGATTGTGCGCGAGGCCGGCAAGACACTCGACAATGCACTCGGCGATGTGCGCGAGGCCGTCGATTTCCTGCGCTATTATGCGTGTGAGGCGCGCCGGCTGTTTTCGTCGCCCGTATCCATGTCAGGGCCGACAGGGGAAAAGAACACGTTGCATCGGCGCGCGCGCGGCCCCGTGGTCGCCATCAGCCCATGGAATTTCCCGCTCGCCATCTTCACCGGCCAGATCGCGGCGGCCCTCGCCGCCGGCAATCCGGTGTTGGCCAAGCCTGCGCCACAGACGCCGACAACCGCCTTCCTCGCCGTCGAATTGCTGCACGAAGCCGGTGTTCCCAAAAATATCCTGCACTTTCTCCCGGGCAAGGGCGATGTCGGGGCAGCCTTGGTGCGTGATCCCCGCACGGCCGGCGTCGTGTTCACAGGCTCGAATGAAACGGCTTGGGCCATCCAGCGCACGCTCGCGGATCGCCGCGGGCCGATCGTGCCCTTCATCGCCGAGACCGGCGGCATCAATGCCATGATCGTCGACAGCTCGGCCTTGCCCGAGCAGGTGGTGCGCGATGCCGTGCGCTCAGCCTTCGACTCGGCCGGACAACGTTGCTCGGCTGCACGCGTGCTGTATGTTCAGCGCGACGTCTCGCAGAAGATGATCGACATGCTGGTCGGCGCGACGCAGACGCTCGAGATCGGCGATCCCATGACCTATGCGACCGACATCGGTCCCGTCATCGACGACCTCGCGCAGGATCGGCTGGACGCCCACAAGCTGGCGCTCAAGAAATCGGCTGTCGAATTGCTCGATCTGCCGGTGCCCTACGAATGTCGGTCGGGCAGCTATGTCGGGCCGGCCATCTATGAGATCGAGGGCATGTCGACCTTGGAGCATGAGGTGTTCGGACCGGTCCTGCACGTCATCCGCTACGAGCGCGGACATCTCGACAAGGTGATCGAAGACGTGAATTCGAGTGGTTTCGGACTGACGCTCGGCGTTCACAGTCGGATCGCGGCCGTGGCCGACTACATCGCTGAACATGCCAAGGTCGGCAATCTCTATGTCAACCGCAACCAGATCGGTGCCGTCGTCGCTGTCCAGCCGTTCGGCGGCGAAGGCCTGTCCGGCACGGGCCCGAAAGCCGGCGGCCCAGACTACGTTGCCCGCTTCGCAACCGAACGCGTGCGCACGACCGACATCACCGCCACTGGCGGCAATGTCCAACTGCTCGGCATGACGAGTGGCGCGTGAGGCCGAACCCGGTTGATGGCTCACGGTTAGTGGCTCACTGGTGTCGGCTCACGGGTTGCCATGCGGCCCCGAACCGCCCAATGTCGGCCATGCAGTCATCGCCCGCCTGAGATCCCCGCCCGCCTGAGATCCCCGCATGTCCGTCGTCACTGTCGCTGAGCCGAACGTCGCCCTGTCCGTTCCACCGGCTGACGAAATCAAGACCACCACCTGTTACATGTGCGCCTGCCGCTGCGGCATTCAGGTGCACCTGAAAGACGGCAAAGTCCGCTACATCGACGGCAATCGCAATCATCCCGTCAATCGCGGCGTGATCTGCGGCAAGGGTGCCGCGGGCATCATGCAGCACTACTCACCGGCGCGCCTGACGCAGCCGTTGCTGCGCACCGGCGAACGCGGCTCCGGCGAGTTCAAGGCGATCTCATGGGACGAGGCGTTGAACCTCGCGACAGGATGGATGGGGGAGGTGCGCGCGCGAGATCCCAAGCGCTTCGCGCTCTATACCGGTCGCGATCAATCGCAATCCCTGACCGGTTGGTGGGCGATGCAATTCGGTACGCCGAATTTTGCAGCCCACGGCGGCTTCTGCTCGGTCAATATGGCGGCAGGTGGCCTCTATACGATCGGCGGTTCGTTCTGGGAATTCGGTGAGCCCGACTGGGAGCACGCCAAGTACTTCATGTTGTTCGGCGTCGCCGAGGACCACGGCTCGAACCCCATCAAGATGGGGCTCGGCAAGCTGAAGGCGCGGGGCGCCAAGGTTGTCTCGGTCAACCCCGTGCGCACCGGCTATTCCGCCATCGCGGACGAATGGGTCGGCGTCAAACCCGGCACCGATGGCCTGCTCATCGGTGCGCTGATCCATGAACTGCTGCGCACCGAACAGGTCGATCTCGATTACCTCGTGCGCTACACGAACGCGCACTGGTTGGTACGCACGCCTTCATCCCGCAATAACCACAGCGGTCAAGCTGAGGACCCCCTCGACGGCCTGTTCGCGCGCGACGCCGAGGGAAAGCCCGTGTGCTTCGACAAAACCACGAGCGGTCTCGCGGCTGCATCCCGTATCGACATCGCACCGGCGCTGTCCGGCACCTACACGTTGCCCGATGGCGGCACGGCCGTTCCGGCGTTTCAGTTGATGGCCGGCCGCTTTCTGACGGACTCTTATGCCCCCGACACTGTCGCAGCCGAAATCGGTATCTCGCCCGACACCATCCGCCGCCTCGCCGCCGAAATGGCGGAAGTCGCGTTCCGGCAAACCGTGACGTTGCCGATCCAATGGACCGACTGGGCCGGACGACGACACGACAGCATCACTGGTCGCCCGGTCGCCATGCACGCCATGCGGGGGATTTCCGCCCATTCGAACGGTTTTCACACCTGCCGTATGCTGCATATTTTGCAGATCCTGCTCGGCACCATCGACGTCCCCGGCGGGTTTCGCTTCAAGGCGCCGTTCCCCAAGGCGCCGCCGCCCGCCAACAAGCCGGCCGGCAAACACGAGCACATCAAGCCCAATACGCCGCTGCCGGGCATGCATCTGGGCTTTGTGCACGGCCCCGAGGATCTGCTGGTCGACACGGCTGGCCGACCGTCCCGGCTCGACAAAGCTTATTCCTGGGATGCGCCAATCGCGGCCCACGGACTATTGCACATGGCGATCACCAACGCCGCAGCGGCCGATCCGTACCCGATCGACGTCATGTTCATGTACATGGCCAATATGGCCTGGAACTCGTCGATGAACATCGCGGGCACGCTCGAAGGCCTGACCGCGAAAAATGCCGACGGCAGCTATAGAATCGGCAAGATCATCTATTCCGACGCCTTCGCGTCCGAGATGGTGTCGTATGCAGACCTGATCCTTCCTGATACGACCTATCTCGAGCGCTACGACTGTATTTCGCTTCTCGATCGGCCGATTTCGGAGCCCGATGGTCCAGCCGATGCCATCCGCCACCCCGTGGTCAAGCCCGACCGGGACGTGCGACCGTTCCAGGATGTGCTGATCGACCTCGGTGCGCGCTTGAAGTTGCCGGGGTTCACCAAGCCCGATGGCACGCCGCGCTATCCCGGCGGCTATCCCGACTACATCGTCAACCACGAGCGCTCGCCCGGCATCGGCCCGCTCGCCGGCTGGCGTGGGGAAAACGGCGACCAGTTCGGAGCGGGCAAAGTCAATCCGAAGCAACTCGAACGCTACATCGAAAACGGCGCGTTCCATCATCACCACCTCGAGCCCGGCCAGCGCTACTTGAAGCACGCCAACAAAGGCTATCTCGATTGGGCCAAGTCGGTTGGCTTCGTCGGCAACACAGAGCCGATCGTGTTTCAGATCTATTCCGAGACACTGCAGAAATTCCGCCTCGCGGCCCGCGGACACGGGGCCGTGCAGCCGCCCGACAGTCACAGGGACAGGGTGGAGCGGTATTTCGATCCGCTGCCCTTCTGGTATCCGCCCTTCGAGGGCACCGCCATCGATGAGACGGCGTTCCCGATGCACGCGATTACGCAGCGACCGATGCATATGTACCACTCGTGGGGGTCGCAGAACGCCTGGCTGCGTCAGATCACGGCACAAAACAAGCTATTCATGGCCCGCGAGAAGGGCCGAACGCTTGGCATCGTCGATGACGACTGGGTGTGGATCACATCGGCGATCGGTCGCGTCAAGTGTCAGGTCAAATTGATGGAGGGCTGCAATCCAGACACGGTCTGGACCTGGAACGCCATCGGCAAACGGAGCGGTGCCTGGGCGCTCGCCGAAGACGCTCCAGAGGCGACACAAGGTTTCCTGCTCAACCACCTCATCGCCGAACTGTTGCCGGCGCGCGAGGGGGGCTATCGCTTCTCCAACAGCGATCCCGTCACGGGGCAGGCGGCATGGTACGATCTGCGCGTGAGGATCGAAAAGGCAGCGGGTCGCGAATTCGGCGAGACATCGCCTTTTTACGAGGCGCTGCCCCCGCCGAACGGCTCGCCGCGCCCCGTCACGGCCGTGATGGATTTCGGCCGCTCGTTCAACCGCGAACGCGACGGCTGAGTTCGTGCTGTCCGTGGTGCAGTGCGAGATCGTTTTCTGTGCGGGATGATACAAGAGCTTGCAGAAGTTGGTGCCGGCGTGGCACATCAGTCGTGGGTGGCATCTGCAGTTCAGATGGTTCGGGGGGTACAGCTTGACGGCATTAGCCGACAGGCACATTCGGGGCGTGGAGCCTTTGGCGCAGGAGGATGCCCTCCGAGCGAACGTATATCGTTTGCTCGCAACGGCGACCAGCGATGCGCCCGACGCCGAACGCCTTGCGCATTTTGCCCGCATCGAGAGTGACGCAACGCCGCTCGGTCGCGCGTTCGCAGCCCTCGCCCGCGCTGCCGGGTCGAGCCAAATCGACCGGCTCAAGCAAGAGTACCACGACATCTTCATCGGCCTCGGGCGCGGTGAGCTCGTGCCATACGGATCGTATTATCTGACGGGGTTCCTGCAGGAAAAACCGTTGGCGCGCTTGCGGCAAGATCTGTCGGCGCTGGGCATTCGACGCACGAGCAAATCCAGCGATCCCGAGGATCATGTGTCGGCCGTGCTCGCGGCGTTCGCCGGCCTGATCGACGGCGCATTCGGAACCCCGCTCGGTCTCGGTGAGCAGAAGAGCTTTTACGAACGCCACATCGGATCGTGGATGCCGATCTTCTTTCGGGATCTCGAGACGTCCAAGACATCGGAATTCTATTCAGCGCTCGGATCGGTAGGGCGCGCCTTCTTCGTCAT
Source organism: Hyphomicrobiaceae bacterium (assembly GCA_031411355.1). Taxonomy (GTDB): domain Bacteria; phylum Pseudomonadota; class Alphaproteobacteria; order Rhizobiales; family Hyphomicrobiaceae; genus JABFRJ01. Next base: position 5,773 of record JANOAW010000142.1, read on the forward strand.
CGAAGATGGCGCGTTCGAGATGATCTGAGCGTCGAAATCTGAACGGCACTGGCAGCAGACGACACAACGGGAAGGGGCCTGACATGGACGACGGCAAAATTGAGACGCCTGGGGACAAAGTCGCCAACCGCCGCAATTTCATCAAGCTGGCCGGCGCAACCGCCGCCGGTGCCGGCGCAACGGCCGCAACGGCCGGCGTCGCCGCGGCGACGCCTGCGAATGAGCGTCCGGCCGACGCCATGTATCGCGAGACCGACCATGTGAAGCGCTATTACGAACTCGCCCGCTGAGGCGCCGCAGTCAGGGAGAGACCTATGCTCAAGAAAAAAACACACGGCGGCGTCAGCGCTGCTCGCTTCACGGTGCAAGCAACGATCGACGGCCCCAAGGGCGTCGATCGGCGCGCATTTCTGCGCACCTCCGGCCTTGCAGCGGGCGGCGTTGCGCTTGCGGCCGCAAGCACGGCTAGTCGCGTCGAAGCCGCCGGCCCTCCCGGTGGACTGCCAGGAGCAAAAGTCGAAATCAAGAAGTCCATCTGCACACATTGTTCCGTCGGCTGCACGGTCATTGCCGAAGTCGAAAACGGTGTCTGGACACGCCAACAGCCGGGCTTCGACAGCCCGATCAACCTCGGTGCCCACTGTGCCAAAGGTGCTGCCATCCGAGAGCATGCCCATGGCGAGCGCCGGTTGAAATACCCGATGAAGCTCGTTGCGGGCAAATGGGAGCGCATGAGCTGGGAGCAGGCGATCACCGAGGTTGGTGACAAGCTGCAGGCCATCAAAGAAAAATCTGGCCCCGACAGCGTCTATTGGCTCGGCTCGGCCAAGCACAGCAACGAGCAGTGCTATCTGATCCGCAAGTTCGCGGCTTTCTGGGGCACCAACAACATCGATCATCAGGCCCGCATCTGTCACTCCACGACTGTCGCCGGCGTCGCCAATACATGGGGCTACGGCGCCATGACGAATTCCTACAACGACATCATGAAGTCGAAGTCGATCTTCCTCATCGGTGGCAATCCGGCCGAGGCGCATCCGGTTTCATTGCAACACGTTTTGAAAGCCAAAGAACAGAACAACGCGCCGCTGATCGTGCTCGATCCACGCTTCACGCGCACGGCGGCCCACGCGACTGAATACGTGCGCTTCCGGCCCGGCACCGACGTTGCGCTCATCTGGGGCATCGTCTGGCATCTGCTCGAAAACGACTGGGTCGACAAGGAGTTCGTCGGCAACCGCGTGTGGGGGCTCGAGTTTGTCGTCGCGGAAGTCAAGAAGTGGACGCCTGACGAGGTCGAGAAGGTCACCGGCGTCCCCGGCGCGCAGCTGCGCCGCGTGGCCAAGACCATGTGGAACAACCGGCCGGGTACCGTCATCTGGTGCATGGGTGGCACCCAGCACACCACTGGCAACGCCAATGTGCGCGCCTACTCGATCCTGCAACTCGTGCTCGGCAACATGGGCGTCGCCGGCGGCGGCACCAATATTTTCCGCGGCCACGACAATGTGCAGGGCGCGACCGATCTCGGCGTCACCTGTGACAGCCTGCCCGGCTACTATGGCTTGGCCGAAGGCGCGTGGCGCCATTGGGCCCGCGTCTGGGACGTCTCGTATGACAGCATCGCGGCTCGCTTCAAGAGCAAGCCGTTGATGGAAGGCCCCGGCATTCCAGTGTCGCGCTGGATCGACGGCGTCCTCGAAGACAAGGCCAACGTCGACCAGCCCGACCACCTGAAAGCCATGGTGTTCTGGGGCCACGCGCCCAACTCACAGACCCGCGGGCCGGAGATGAAGAAGGCGTTCGAGAAGCTCGAAACGCTTGTCATTATCGATCCCTACCCGACCGCGTCGGCGATCATGCACGACCGCACCGACGGCGTTTACCTCCTGCCGGCCGCGACCCAGCTTGAGACCGACGGCTCGGTGACGGCGTCGAACCGTTCGTTGCAGTGGCGTGAAAAGATCTTCACCTTCTTCGAGGCCAAGCCCGACCACGAAATCATGTACCTGTTCGCCAAGAAGTTCGGCTTCGACAAGGAGATGTTTAAAAACATCAAGCTGCAACCGAATTCGACCGAGCCGGTCGTGGAAGACATCACGCGTGAGTTCAACCGCGGCATGTGGACCATCGGCTATACCGGCCAGTCGCCGGAGCGGATGAAAATGCACATGGCCAATCAGCACACCTTCGACAAGGTCACGCTGAAGGCGACCGGCGGCCCAGCCGACGGGGATACCTATGGCCTGCCGTGGCCCTGCTGGGGTACGGCCGACATGGTCATGGGCAACGGCAAGAAGGGCCACCCCGGATCGGCCAACCTGTACGATACCTCGAAGCACGTCGAAGAGGGCGGCCTCAACTTCCGCGTCAACTGGGGCGTCACGGTCAAGGGACAGGCCAACGACAAGTATACCTCTCCCAACGAGGAGGCGAATAGCCTGCTCGCGACCAACAGCTATCCAGTCGGCAACGAGCTGAAATCCGGCCATCCGCCCGTGACCATGGGCATGCTGAAAAAACTTGGCTGGGACAAGGATCTGACGGCGGACGAATTGGCCGCCATCACAAAGGTCGGCGGCAACAACATTGACGCCGTCGCCTGGACCAACGATCTCTCAGGCGGCATTCAGCGCGTCGCTCTGAAACATGGCTTGGCGCCCTTCGGCAACGGTCGTGCCCGTGCGGTCGTGTGGAACTTCCCCGATGCCGTGCCCCTCCACCGCGAGCCGTTGTATTCGCCCAGCGCCGAGATGGTGGCGAAGTATCCAACGCACACGGACCGCAAGATGATGCGGTTGCCGGTGCTGTATGAAAAGATCCAGAAGGCAGCGATCGCCAACAATGTGCCGAAGGAATATCCGATCGTGCTGACGTCGGGTCGGCTCGTCGAGTATGAGGGCGGCGGTGACGAGACGCGGTCGAACCCGTGGCTCGCCGAACTGCAGCAGACCATGTTCGTCGAGATCAACCCGTTCGACGCCAATGATCGCGGCATCAAGGATGGTGCCATGGTCTGGGTCGAGGGGCCTGAGAAGGGCAAGGTCAAGGTGCAGGCCATGGTGACGGAACGTGTCGGCAAGGGGGTGGCGTTCATGCCGTTCCACTTC
>JANOAW010000143.1:0-4942 GCA_031411355.1 Hyphomicrobiaceae bacterium
CCCGACAAGTCATTCATCGTCGTAGCAGACGGCGCTGGCGCTCGCTTCTTCCGTATTCCCGGCGATACCGAAAAGATGTCGTTGGTCGCCGAAGGATTTCTTCACCCGACCAACCTCGAAGGTGAGGGGCCAACAGGAAGAGGCCAACCTGACAGATCGCGCCACGAGAACGACGAGGCGACGTTCGCCAAGCAATTGGCACGCGAACTTTACCGGCGCGCACACAACAAAGAATTTTCGTCGCTGATCCTGATAGCAGATCCGCAGACGCTCGGGCAGATGCGGCCTTTGCTACACAAGGAAGTCGTGGCGCGTGTGACGCGTGAGATTGCCAAGACACTAACCAAAGCATCTCACGAGGATATCCTCGCGGCTATCGACGCCTGATGGACGTGTCGCAACGCGCCGTGAGTAGTTTCCGAGGCTACTGCAGCTAAGCCGTCCGATCTAAAACATACTCACTGAGCAGCCGCTGGCTGCGACCATACCAAGGCGGCTCGACTGGCAAGCGCGCTCCGCTCATCGGTGCCGTTTCGGCGCCTGCAACACGTTCGGAACTCATTATGTCCAATCAGCACACAGAAATGCCTAGGGATCATCGTGTCTCGATTAAGTACGATGATGGCGCTCATTCTTTTCGGCTCGCCCCAGGCACGACGCTCGGGGAACTCGCTATCCGCATTGGTGGCCTCGACGGGCTGCATGACCGCGGCGCCCCGCTAATCGAAGTCCTTCTCGATACTCACAATCCCTCTGAAGCGTCGGCGATTGTCGCCAGCGCCACGTCACACTGAATCCAACCAAGGACCTGCACCATGGACAAAGACCGCATCAAAGGCGCCGCCCAGAAAATCAAGGGCAGCATCCAAAAGACCGTCGGACGGCTGACCGGCAACAAGAAGCTCGAACGGGACGGCAAAGTCGACGAAGCCGTCGGCTCCGCACAAGAGGGCGTTGGCAAGGCAAAGGATGCCGTTCGCGACGCAGTCAAGGACCGATCGAAGTGACCGTTGGGTTCCACATCAGCGCCTACGGCAGTGCTGCGATCAAAGAAACGGTCTCAAGCGAAAGCTGCATCATGTTCAATCACCGAAACGTCCTCGCCCTCACCCTCGCACTCGGAGTGTTTCCCATGACACTCATGTCCAACGCTGTCGCGCAGTCGTCACCTGCGACCATCGAGTTCGTGACCGCACAGCCGGCCAATCAATCGCTGGCTCGCGTTTTCCTCGGCGCCATCGTGACAGATCCCGAGGGGCAAACCGTCGGCGACGTGAATGATCTCATGTTCGACAAGGCTGGCAAAATCAGCACTGTTGTCATCGGCGTTGGTGGCTTTCTCGGCATGGGTGAGAAAATTATCGGTGTGCCCTTCACGGCCTTGACGATGAGTTCAGCCACTGACGGCGCGCGCACGATCACGCTCAATGCCAACAAAGACGCCTTGAAGCTCGCCCCGACGTTCACGGCGACCGAGAAAACGACCATGGACGTCGTCCGCGACAAGGCTGTCGACCTCGGCCACAAGACCGCAGACAAGGCCAACGAACTTAAAGATCAGGCCGCCAAGAAGATCGACGAGATGACCAAGGGGCAGCCGGTCAAAAAATAAGGCAGACCTATCCGCCGTTTCTCCAAACCCAAGGAACACGTCATGCAAATCGAACCACTTCTCATCCTTCTGCTCATCGGTGCCGTCGCAGGCTTTCTCGCCGGCATTGTCGTCAAGGGTTACGGCTATGGCGTCGTCGGCAACATCGTCATCGGTGTTGTCGGCGCAGTCATCGGCGGCTGGCTCCTGCCGCGGCTCGGTCTCTACACGGGCGGCGACATCATCGGCCAGATCATTGCCGCAACGCTCGGCGCGATCGCACTGCTCGTGGTGATCGGGCTGGTGCGTCGGGTGGCATGAGTCATCTGCCTGAGCGTCGTCACAGACCCTGCGCAACGCTCAGTCAGACCCAATACAGCGAGGATAAGCCCTTTGCCATCCGACGAAGATGAACTGCGGCGGGCGGCCGACGCGCTCGACAAGAGCGAGTCACAGCTCAGGCTCGGCATGGCCGTCGCAGGCTTCGGCGTCGGGGCGATAGACTATCTGACCGACACTATCGTGTTGGACGTCACTGCAGCGGAACTGTTCGCACTGCCGGCCAACACGTCTCTGCCGCGCAAACACGTGCACGCACGCTTCCATCTCGACTGCGCCCCTCGCATCGCACAGGCCATCGCAACAGCACTCGATCCCTCGAGCGGTGGCGTCGTGACCGTTGAGTTTCGCATCCAAAGGCCGGACAAGTCCGAAATCTGGGTTCTGGCACGCAAGCAGGTCGCATTCGCGGCAAGCGGTCCAGACGCGTTGCCGCGTGCGATTTCGAGCATCTTTGCCGTGCGCGATATCACCGATCGCAAGGTCGCCGACGAGCGCCTGCGCATGTCCGAGATCAGATACCGCCGGCTGTTTGAAGCAGCCCACGACGGCGTGTTGTTGCTAGACCCGGTGACGGCAAAGATCGTCGATGCCAACCCGTTCATGACGCGGCTGCTTGGCTATCCGCACGAACAACTGGTCGGCAAGGAACTGTATGAAATCGGGCTGCTCAAGGACCAGGCCATGAGCCAGGATATGTTCCGGAAACTGAAGACAGATCACTCCGTCCGCTATGAAAACCTGCCTCTTGAAAGCGATACCGGCCGCCACCGCGAAGTCGAAGTGGTTGCCAACCTCTATGACGAGAATGGCAGCGCCATCATCCAGTGCAATATTCGCGACATCACAGATCGCAAGTTGGCCGAAGCCATGGCGCTGCAGAACGTAAGGCTGTTCGCGACATTGATCGAGCAGGCACCCAGCGGAGTCTATGTCATCGACGCATCGTTTCGTGTGCTCCAGGTCAACCGTCTGGCGGCACCCGTCTTCGCCGCGGTCAGTCCCTTGCATGGGCGCAACTTCAACGAGGTTCTCGACATCGTCTGGGGGCCCGAGGCTGGTGCGCAGCTCGCCCACATCTTCAAACACACGCTTGAAACGGGCGAGCGATACACAGCGCCAGCGTACACAGCTGTTCGCGCCGACATCGGGCTTGAGCAAACTTATGAGTGGGAAGCGCAGCGCGTGACATTGGCGGACGGCAGCTTTGGTGTTGTGTGCTATTTCAACGACATCACCGCGCGCAAACATACGGAAGACGTGAATGCCGAGCGCGAAGCGCACGTGCGCAGTATTCTGGACAACACCCAGGCTTTCATTGGTTTGCTCGCCGTCGATGGCACGTTGCTCGAAGCCAATACGCCTACACTCGCAGCGGCCAAGATCACACGCAAACGCGTCATCGGTCGAAAGATTTGGGACACAGGGTGGTGTTCGGGCAACCCGGCTGAGACGGCACGGCTGAAGGACGCTGTCGCGCGCGCGGCCACCGGCGAGGTGGTGCGCTATGACATGCAGGTCCGCACTTCGAGCGACATCCAAATGGACATCGATTTCATGATCGCGCCAGTGCGGGATGCCAGCGGCGTGGTGACCTTGCTCGTGCCTTCGGGGCTCGACATCACGGAGCGCAAGCGGTCGCTGCACCACATTCAATTGCTGATGGGCGAAGTGAACCATCGCGCCATGAACCTGCTCAACGTCGTGCAGGCGGTCGCGCGGCAGACCGCGCGCGACGGCGATCCCGTGACGTTTGTCACGCGCCTGACCGAGCGTATCAGCAGCCTTGCAGCGAGCCAGGATCTGCTCGTGCAGAGCGAATGGCAGGGCGTGGATGTCCTGGACCTCGTGACCGCACAGATGGCCCACTACAAAGATCTGTTTGCGACGCGCGTGCGGTTCGATGGCCCAAAGGCACGCTTGCAACCGGCGGCAGCCCAAGGTGTCGGCATGGCGCTACATGAGTTGGCAACCAATGCCGGAAAATACGGTGCCTTGTCCAACAGCGAGGGCCGCGTGCGTGTGTCCTGGGGCGTGACCGCCGACACGCCGCCGATGTTCAAGATGCAGTGGATGGAAGACGGCGGCCCGGCGGTTGCGCCACCGACTCGCAAAGGCTTCGGCCAAAAGGTGATCGGCTCCATGGTGGCGCAGTCGGTCAATGGCCACGCAGACATCGAATATCGCCAGACCGGGCTCGCATGGACGCTGACGGCACCTGTTGCAAACACGCTCGAAAGGGGGCGCACCGAAGCGCCCGTCGAACATGCACAACCTTGAACACCAGCCGGCTATGCGCATCCTGATCATCGAGGACGAGCCGATGATCGCGCTTGATCTGCAGGACCTTCTCGAAGACGCCGGGTTCGACGTTGTCGGCGTTGCTGGCAAGCTCGACAAGGCGATGAAGTTGATCGCGAGCATGCCGCTCGATGCGGCCATCGTCGACGCAAACCTGGGTGGCGTCAGCTCCAGCCCTGCGGCCATCGCGCTTGCCGACCGCCGCGTGCCGTTCATTCTGCTCTCAGGCTATTCGTTGAAGCAGCAGGACGCGGCCTATCCAAAGGCTCTTTTTATCCAGAAGCCGTGCCGGCCCGCACAGCTCATCAATGCACTCAAAGCCATACGGCTGCAGCCGTGACAGAGAACCAACGCGGTCAGATGGAGGGCCGCCATGTCCCATGACGATCGCACAATCACCCGCGTTCGGCGGACCAATGTCTCGACCGGCCGGTCCCGACGCTTCTTGGCACTCGCCCGAGGCTTCTGGGCAGGCACGACGCGAAGGCAGGCATGGCTTCTGACGGCGATGCTTGCCGTGTGCTTGTGCTTGAACCTCGCGGCGGCGCTCGCGGTCAATCGCTGGTACAAAAGCTTCTTCGATGCGTTGGAGCAGAAAAATGCTTCCGCGATCATTGTTGGCCTCGGCGCAATTCTGGCGCTCGTCGTGTTCTCGGCCGCGGCCAATGTTGCGCAACTGCAAACTCGCACGCGTCTGCAACTGCGCTGGCG
>JANOAW010000144.1:0-5059 GCA_031411355.1 Hyphomicrobiaceae bacterium
GCCACCTTGATCGCCGGCTGGCTCGGCTATTCGAACCTGCCAATCGCCTCGCTGCCGCAGGTCGACTTCCCGACCATTCAGGTCACGACCGAGCTGCCCGGCGCCAATCCCGATACGATGGCGACGCTGGTCACAGCCCCGCTCGAGCGCCAGCTCGGCCAGATTCCGGGGCTCGAGACGATGACGTCGTCGTCGGCGCTGGGCCTCAGTCAGATCACCCTGCAATTCACGCTCAATCGTGACATCGACGCCGCCGCCCAGGACGTGCAGGCAGCCATCACCGCCGCTGGCTCGACGCTGCCACGCACGTTGCCGTTTCCGCCTGTCTATTCAAAGGTGAACCCCGCCGATGCGCCGATCCTGACCCTGGCGCTGACCTCGCCGACGGTGCCGATCCGCCAGATGTCCGACCTCGCCGACACGTTGATCGCGCAACGCATGAGCACAATCTCAGGCGTCGGCCACGTCACCGTCGAAGGCGGCATAAAACCCGCCGTGCGCATTCAGGCAGACTTGTCACGCCTGTCGAGCTACGGTCTCTCGATGACCGACTTGAGACAGGCGGTGATCGCAGCCAACGTCTCGGGTCCCAAGGGCGCACTCGACGGCGCGTTTCAATCGTACACGATTTCAGCCAACGATCAGATTACGTCGGCGGCCCAATACAGCAGCGTGGTCGTTGCCTATCGCAACAACGCGCCGATCATGTTGACCGACGTCGCCGAGATCGTCGACGGGCTCGAGAACAACAAAGTCGGCGGCTGGTTCAAAGGCGAACCATCGGTCATCATCGATGTCCAGCGCCAACCTGGTGCCAACGTCATCGACACCGTGCGCCGTATCCAGCGCGAGCTGCCGCGCCTGCAGGCGGCCCTGCCGCAGGGCGTCAAGATCAACCTCGTGCATGACCGCACCGAAACCATTCAGGCCTCGATACGCGACGTTCAGTTCACCCTCGTACTTGCGGTGTTTCTGGTGACGCTCGTCGTGCTCGTCTTCCTGCGCGACATCCGCGCCACCATCATCGCCGGCGTCGCCTTGCCGACGTCGCTGATCGCCACCTTCGGCGTCATGTGGCTCGCAGGTTTCTCGCTCGACAACCTGTCGCTCATGGCACTGACCATCGGCACCGGCTTCGTCGTCGACGACGCGATCGTCATGATCGAAAACGTCGTCCGCCACATCGAAGATGGCGAGAGCCCGCTCGATGCAGCACTCGACGGTGGTCGTGAGATCGGCTTCACGGTCATTTCGCTCACCTTGTCATTGATCGCCGTTTTCATTCCATTGTTGTTCATGACCGGCCTCGTCGGTCGCATGTTCCGCGAATTCGCGTTGACGCTGACCATTGCCGTTGTCGTCTCGGCCATCGTCTCGTTGACGCTGACGCCGATGATGTGCGCGCGATTGCTGAAGGGTCACTCGGCAGTCGGCGGCAGCGTCGCCCAAGCCGGGCAGAGCAGCTATCTCGCTCGCCTGAACGACAGCATCCTCGACGCCTACGCGCGGTCGCTCAGCTGGGTGCTCGAGCGTCAGAAGACCACCCTTCTCGTCACGCTCGGCACCGTGTTCCTGACCATCTGGCTCTATATCGTCGCGCCCAAAGGCTTTTTGCCGTCCCAGGATACGGGCCTGATCACCGGCGTTATCGAAGGTGGCCCCGAAGCGTCATTCGACGAAATGGTACGGCTGCAGGCCGCGGTCGCTGACGTGATCCGGCGCGATGCCGACGTGAAAAGCGTGGTCACGGTCATTGGCGTATCTGCCACCAACGTCACGCCCAATCAGGCCAATGTGAAGGTGACGTTGACGGAACGAGGCACGCGCAAAGCCACGGTAGATCAGATCATCGCACGTCTGAATGTCGCCCTCCGGGCGGTCGGTTCGGTCCGGGTTTATTTCCTCCCCGTCCAGGACGTGCAGATCGCGACACGTCTGTCGCCGGCACAATACCAGTTCACGTTGACCGGCACCGATCCGGCATCAATCTCGACGTGGGGCGCCAAATTGGCCGAGGCGCTGCGGACCTCGCCGGTCGTACGCGACGTCATCTCGGATGCCCAGGACGGCGGCCTGCGCGCCTTCATCAAGGTCGATCGTGAAACCGCAGGTCGGCTCGGCGTGTCGATGCAGGCGATCAATGATTCGCTCAACGATGCCTTCGGCCAGCGCCAGATATCGACCATCTACGCCCAATCTAACCAATATCGGGTCGTGCTCGAGGCCCTGCCGCGCTATCAATCCGATCCGGCGGCGCTGACCCGCGTCTATGTGCCTGGCCAAGGTGGCGCGCAGGTGCCGCTGTCATCCGTCGCCTCGATCCATAGGATCGTCGCCCCCTTGTCGATCCAGCACCAGGAGCAATTTCCAGCCTTGATGCTGTCGTTCAATCTCGCATCAGGTTACGCACTCGGCGACGCCGTCGAGGCCATTACAGCAACCCAGCGAGCCATCGGCATGCCCGGTTCTATCACCGGCGGATACACGGGCGATGCGGCCGAATTCGCGAAGTCGCTGGATGGCCAGCCGTGGCTCATTCTCGCGGCTGTCGTGACCATCTACATCGTGCTGGGCGTGCTCTATGAAAGCTTCATCCACCCCTTCACCATTTTGACCACGCTGCCGTCAGCCGGCATCGGGGCCGTCCTCGCGCTTCTCATCGCCGGCATGGATTTGTCGCTCGTTGCCCTGATCGGCATCATTTTGCTGATGGGCATCGTCAAAAAAAACGCCATCATGATGATCGACTTTGCCCTCGATGCCGAGCGCACCAAGGCCATGAGCCCGCGCGAGGCCATCTACGAGGCATCGCTGAAGCGTTTCAGGCCCATCATGATGACAACCCTCGCTGCCTTGTTCGGAGCCCTGCCCCTGGCGCTCGAAACCGGCACCGGTTCGGAGCTGCGCAATCCCCTGGGCGTCTCGATCGTTGGTGGTCTGCTGCTGAGCCAAGTGCTGACGCTCTACACGACCCCCGTGATCTATCTCGCCATGGACCGGCTGAAAGCGCGAGTCATAGGCCAAATGCCAGCAGCCGCAGCCGCGCCCGCCGAGTGATCACCGGCACATCCAATTGCGCCCTGAGCCGGACCGCCTGCGCGACATTTCGGTAGCCATCTCGCCATGCCGCTCGGTGTCGATATTTAAGCAATTGAATTTCAACGCAAAAACACCAAAATCGCGGCTTTCTTTGCTTGTTGATAATTTTACCAGCCGACCATCACAAGCTGTTGACGAGGTGGAACTCTCAAGCTAAACACCGCGAACTCTCACGGTAGGTGGTAGGCCATCTTTCCGCGCAACAGGGTGTCGGCAGGTAACGATCCAAGTTGGTGTCGACCTGTTACACCGCGCATCAGAAGCCTAAACGCTACCGTCTCAAAAGCAGAGACAGATTTGGGACCATGATCTCCAGTGTGCGCAAGCATGCTCAGATCCTCTGGTGCACGGGTCGGATCGGCGAAAGCCGGTCGGGCCCGCAGTCATGCTGATGCGTCATCCGATGCGTCGGTACTAAATGCGTGTTGCGGCTGCAAGGCCCGATGCGTCAGGCGAATTGGCAGGATCGACAAAATGTCGTGACGGCCGAGCGGAGTGGTCGGATGCCGACAATTCAGCAGCTGATCCGGAAACCCCGGACACAGAAAATCTACCGCGAGAAATCGCGCCACATGCAGGCTTGCCCGCAGAAACGTGGCGTGTGCACTCGCGTCTACACGACGACGCCGAAGAAGCCGAACTCAGCGCTGCGTAAGGTCGCAAAAGTTCGCCTGACCAACGGGTTTGAAGTCATCGGTTACATTCCGGGTGAGGGCCATAACCTCCAGGAACACTCGGTGGTCATGATCCGCGGCGGTCGCGTCAAGGATTTGCCCGGTGTGCGCTATCACATCATCCGCGGCGTGCTCGACACGCAGGGTGTGTCCGAGCGCCGCCAGCGTCGTTCGAAGTACGGAGCGAAGCGGCCGAAGTAATTCGGACGTCGATCGCAGGACCTCAAGACTTCTCCGCAAGGAGCCGACCCAATGTCTCGCCGCCACAGTGCCGAAAAACGCGTCGTCAACCCGGACCCGAAGTTCGGCGATGTCGTGCTGTCCAAGTTCATGAACTCGATCATGTACGAGGGCAAGAAGTCAGTTGCCGAAGGCATCGTCTACGGTGCGTTCGACCGCATGCAGACCAAGGCCAAGGCCGAGCCTCTGGCGATGTTCAAGCAGGCGTTGGAAAACGTCGCGCCGGCCGTCGAAGTGCGCTCGCGTCGTGTCGGTGGCGCCACCTATCAGGTGCCGGTCGACGTCCGCACCGAGCGCCGCCAGGCGCTCGCCATCCGCTGGATTATCGCAGCAGCGCGCGCTCGCAACGAAAATACCATGGAAGAGCGTTTGTCAGCCGAACTGATGGATGCCGCAAACAATCGCGGCTCGGCCGTGAAGAAGCGTGAAGACACGCACAAGATGGCTGAAGCAAACCGCGCGTTCTCGCATTATCGCTGGTAACGCAACTGAACAGGATCGATCGGCCGGCGCGGCGCCCACTTGGAGCGACCCGGCCGGATTGGTTCAAACCTAGGACAAGAGGCTTACCATGGCCCGCGAATATAAAATCGAGGACTACCGCAACTTCGGCATCATGGCCCACATCGATGCGGGCAAGACGACGACGACCGAGCGGATTCTGTATTACACCGGCGTCAGCCACAAGATCGGCGAAGTGCACGACGGCGCAGCCACCATGGATTTCATGGAGCAGGAAGCTGAGCGCGGCATCACCATCACGTCGGCTGCGACCACCTGCTTCTGGCAGGGCCGCGACGGCAAGAAGCGTCGCCTGAACATCATCGACACCCCCGGTCACGTTGACTTCACCATCGAAGTCGAACGCTCGCTGCGCGTTCTCGACGGCGCGGTGTTCGTGCTCGATTCGAATCAGGGCGTCGAACCGCAGACCGAGACTGTCTGGCGTCAAGGCGACAAGTATGGCGTGCCGCGGGTCATCTTCTCCAACAAAATGGACAAGACCGGCGCAGATTTTTACATGTGCCTGGCCGACATCAAAGATA
>JANOAW010000145.1:0-1809 GCA_031411355.1 Hyphomicrobiaceae bacterium
CAACACTCCGGCCCGAGCGCAGACGTCGTCGATCTTCTCCTCCATGCAGTCGCCGACGAAGACGAGTGCCGAAACGCGACGCTCGGATGCCTCGGCGCGGGCGTGCGCGAGCACGCGGCCGATCTGCGTCTGACCGCCAGCGACAGTGACGCGGGTCATCAACCGCGCGAGCTCGTCGGGATCACTGACCCATTTCGATGCCCGACATTCGTTGAAGCCGCGAAAGAAAACGAGTTGCACATCGAGGCCGCCAATAGCTTTGACCGCGCGGAACATGTCGCCTTGCAGGGCCAAAGCCATGTCCCACGTCGGTTGGCGGCTCATGGTGGCGTCCATGGCAAACACAAGCCTTCCGCGTCCGTGACCCGTCGGCGGCGCCATTGCGCGCATGTTGCGAACAAAGTCGGCGACATCGGCCGCGGTGGCGTTCGAGGTCGCAGGTGTTGCGGCGGGACGCGAGGGCAAACCTGACGCGGTCACGTTCGGGTCGGCGGCCCGGTCGGCTCGGTTTGTTCGGTCGGTGTTATGGTCGTGCTCGGACATGACGCCACTCCTTGGCCTGCCCCCACTTCCGTCATAAAAGTTCATGCCACATCGTCACCGATGTTTCACGTCCCCGATGTTTCACGACCCCGCGTGCGCCGATGCCTTGGTCGTCAACCACCGCTCGATACCGTCGATCATGCCATCGAGTGGGCGATAACCGTTGGTGACCATGGCATAGTGGCCGTCGCCGCCGCCGAGCAGAAGGCATGGAAAGCCTTCGATGCCCATCTGCTTGGCCGACAGAAAATCTTGAAACGTGTGATTGCGGACAGTCGGTGCGAGGAAAGCTGCGCGAAAGGCCGTGGCGTCGATGCCGGTCTCGTCGGCGATCTCGGTTAGTATCTCCGGGTCGGTCGTATCGCGGTTGTGGCCGTAGAACGCGTCGGAGATGTGGCCCTTGAACACCAGAGCCTTTTCGGGCGCGATTTCGCGAGCGGCCACGACGGCGCGGCACGCCGGTTCGGTGTCATAGATAAAGCCGACGCGGTCAAAAAAATGTCGGTCGAATGGTCGCCCGGTCGCCGTCTCGACCTTGCTCCAGGCCGCGCGGATATAATCCTTGTCCTCCTGGCGCATGGCCCGCGTGTTACCCGCGCGCAGCCCGCCAACCTTCACCCGCACCGGTACGCGTCCGTGAAAATGCTCGGCGATCCGCTCGATGACCGGCGCAAAGCCGTAGCACCACGAGCACATGGGGTCGGCGACATAAAGAAAGTGATGCGGCATCGGTCGCCTCCGGCCGATGCTGCGATGCGTCGGCTCTCGAACAAAAGCAGGCGCGTGGCGAACGGTTCCCGCGCTCGCGCATCAATACGCGGCCGCGATGGCGCCGACGCCGTCCTTTTCGTAGAGGTCACGACGGAACTGGATGACGCCGTCGGCGGTCGCCCATGCCGTGATGTAGGCCCAATAGAGCGGCACAGGTTTCTTGAGCGTCACGTCCAGCCGCTCGCCGCTCTTTTTGATGCCTGCGATCCGTTCGAGACTCCACCCTCCCTGCTCGCGCAGGATCCAATCAACCAGCGTTTCGATGCTGGATACGCGCACGCAGCCCGACGACGCGGCACGGAAATTACGTGTAAACAGATTTTCTGACGGCGTTGAATGCATGTAGGTCGAATGCGCGTTCGGGAAGTTGAGCTTGACGAAGCCGAGCGGATTTTCCGGTCCGGGCTGCTGCTTGAAGGATAGCCCGGAGGCCATCGTCCACTTGATCTTTGAACTGTCGATCTTGCGACCGTCGGCGCCGTACGCATCGATGCC
>JANOAW010000146.1:0-7803 GCA_031411355.1 Hyphomicrobiaceae bacterium
CGCTGGATCGGCTTTCGGTGCCTGCGCGGCGGCCGTAAGCGGGGCCACGCACAGCAGCGCGACGGCGAGGAGTGACTTTTTCAAAGGCGTGCTCCGAGGATATTTGGGTTGGGCGTTGTCGGAATCAATAGACGCCGTCGATGTCAATTCGACGGCGTCGCATGGTGTATTCAAACGCTAACTGCTTTTCTTAAACAGCCGTGAGTGCTTTCCGGAACCGCATCATCGTAAAGATGCCCCAGGGCCGCAGCGCGCGCTTCTCGATGAGCTGCAATTCCGGACAGATCATCACGCGATCCGTATCGAACACCGGATGCCAGCCGAGCTTGTCGCCGAACGGCGCCATGCGACGCTCGACCCAGCTCAACACGCCGTCCTCGGTCGTGAAGTGATTGACCAGCATGACTTCGCCGCCTGGACGGCAGACCCGGGCGAGCTCGCGCATGACCTTGTCGGGATCGGGCACGACGGTGATGAGGTACATCGCAGCGACCGTATCGAAGCTGCCGTCAGGAAACTCCAAGCGGCTCGCATCCATTTCGTGCAAGCCACTGACATGGTGCAAGCGTTCCTCCTCGACCCGCTCGCGCGCCTTCTCCAACATCTCAGCCGACAGATCGATGCCGACGATATCGAGGCTGCGCTTGTAACCGGTCAACGACAGCCCGGTGCCGACGCCCACCTCCAGGATGCGGCCGTGGCCCTGGTTCAGCACCTCGACGGCGTGTCGGCGGCCTTCGGCCGAAACTTTTCCGAACGTGTGATCGTACACGGGTGCCCAACGCTTATAAGCGCCGCGCACGGCCTCTTCGTCGATCACGGCATGATTGACAGGGCCGGTGTCCTTGAACTTCTCCTTGAGCAGGCCGGCTTCCTTCAACAGCCCGCTATCCCTGAACTTGTCTTTCAACAGTCCAGCTTCCTTGAATATCTTCTTGTCCTTCAACTTGCTCTTCAAGACATCGAACTTGGGTTTTTCACCTGAGCCAGGCGAACGCAACGGCGAAACCATGGACCGACTTCCTCGAGTTGATCAGGACTTGAGCGGCGTTTGAACGGCGACACCGTTGACGGTAATCGCGGACTGGAGACTATTTCGGGGCGCAGCGGCGACGCTGCGGGCCAATGCGCGCACAATCCATCCGCCGCCGAGAACCTGCGCCGTCGGCTCAGCGGACGTGTAGAAGACGCACGCCTGCCCGGCAGCGATGCCGGGTTCGGGCGCGTGTAGCATGACCTTTGGCTGACCGTCGGCAAGTGTCAGTGTGGCCGGCAGAGGTTTCTGGCTCGAGCGGACGCGTACGTACAGGTCGAGACCGTCGCCAATCGCCGCCTCGATCGTGTCGGTGCCGAGCCAGTTGACGTTGCGCAACGTGATATGATGCACATCGAGGCTCGACCGAGGCCCGACCACGACACGTCTGTCGGCCGCCTCGATGCGGACGACATACAGCGGTTCCGCGGCGGCGATACCAAGGCCTTTGCGCTGACCGACCGTGTAATGGAAGGTGCCCTTGTGGCGGCCGATGGTGCGCCCGTCGACGTGGACGATATCGCCCGGTTCGCCGGCACCGGGACGCAACTTCTCGATCACCTGGGCATAGTGCCCTGATGGCACGAAGCAGATGTCCTGGCTGTCGGACTTGTCGGCGACGGGTAACGCCAAGTCGCGGGCCAGCGCACGCACCTGCGGCTTGGTCAGGTGGCCGAGGGGAAACACCAGCCGCGCAAGTTGCTCGCGCGTGGTGTTGAACAGAAAATAGCTCTGGTCCCGATCTGCGTCGGCTGCCCGATGCAGTCCTGGAACGCCGTCGGTATCTTCACGCCGGATGTAGTGCCCGGTGGCAAGGACTGCGGCACCGAGATCACGGGCGGTGTCGAGCAACTCGGAAAACTTGATCTGGCTGTTGCACGTGACGCACGGCACAGGTGTCTCGCCCTTCAAGTAGCTGTCGGCGAAACTGTCGATGACGGCTGCGCGGAAGCGCTGCTCATAGTCGAGCACATAGTGGGGAATGCCGATATGGGCTGCGACGCGGCGCGCGTCGTGAATATCCTGACCGGCGCAGCAACTGCCCTTCTTGGCGGTGGCCGAGCCGTGATCATAAAGCTGCAAGGTGACGCCAACAACGTCATAGCCGAGCCGGTGCAATACGGCTGCGGCGACCGAACTGTCGACACCGCCCGACATGGCGACAACGATGGTGGCGCCGATGGCCGGCAGGCCGGCGTTCGCGGCCGCAACGAACTCGCCGTTGTTGCCACCCGTTGGCGGCGCCGTGGCAGCGTCGGTCAGCGGTGTCAACGCGCTGGTCATGATGAGGTCGATCCGGCCCTGTGCACCGGCCCCATTCCGGACCTGTGCTGCCTGCTATGGTCGCCCGACCATGAACAAGCGATGAATTCAACGAACAATGTTCACGATCGCTACGGTCGTTACGTATGAATATTTCAAGCGGATCGCAAGTGCCGAACGTGATCGACGACAATCTGCGCGGATTGCTTAGTGACCTAGGCTCGATCATGCAACTCGGAAGTGGCTCAAGTCACTGATGTCACCGATCTCTGCCGGGTGCTCGATTGATGGTCCCTTGCCGTCGACGGCGGGTCCGAGCAATGTCCCGGGATGTGGAAACCGCCCGAACGTATCAAGCATGCGACGATGCCTGCGCCTTGGCCGACGGCCGAACAGGCGCAAGCCTCCAGATTGTTTGCGCCCCTGCGCCATGGCGGGCTCGATCTGGCGTCGCGCACCTGGGTTCCAGCCATGGTGCCCTGGCGTGCAACCGAGGACGGCGTCGTGACGCCCGACAACATCGATTGGTATCGCCGGTTTGCGCAAGGTCGGCCCGGTGCGATCGTGATAGAGGCGACTGGTATCCGCGATGTCCCCTCAGGCCCGCTGCTGCGGATCGGTCACGAGCGCTATATCGCAGGTCTCGCCGACATCGTCGGGGCCGTAAAAGCCGCGAGTGACGGCGCCACCCGCGTGTACATTCAGTTGATCGATTTTCTGTCGATCCGGAGGCGCCCGGCGGCAGACAAGTTCTTTGAGCGGTTCCTCGTCGTCACGAACGCACACCGCGAGGCGCTCGCCGCGCCCGACATGCCGGATGACGAGGTCCGGCGCACCCTTGCCGCATTGCCGATCGAGCGGCTTGCCGAGGTTCTGACGCCGCGGGAGCTGGATGTGCTGCATCGCGGGCAGCGTGAGCGCGTGACGGATATGGACGCAGCGCACATCCGTGACCTGCCGCAGGTATTGCCTGACCTGTTCGCCAATGCGGCCGAGCGCGCGGTGCGTGCCGGCTTCGACGGCGTCGAATTACACTACGCACACGCCTACACGATGGCGTCGTTCCTGTCGGCGACCAACACACGCGGGGATGGCTACGGCGGCCCGCGGGAGCAGCGACTACGCTTGCCCTTGGAGGTTTATCAAGCCGTCCGCGCCAGCGTCGGGACGAAAGTCGCTGTTGGTTGCCGGTTCCTGGCCGACGAGTGTATCGATGGCGGGTCCGGTGTCGGCGACGCCGCGTATTTCGCCACCCGCTTCGCCGAAGCTGGCATGGATTTCCTGTCGCTCTCGCGCGGCGGTAAATTCGATGACGCCAAACAACCGGCAGTCGGTGACGCCGTTTATCCCTACACCGGGCGCAGCGGCTACGAATGCATGCCCGGATACATCTCCGATGCGTTCGGTCCATTCGGGCGCAATATCGCGGCTACGGCGCAAATCCGTGCGGCGGTGCGTGCGGCCGGCTTCACGACGCCGGTGGTCCTGGCGGGCGGCATGCACACCTTTGCCCAAGCGGAAGGTGTCCTCGCGACCGATACAGCCGACATCGTGGCGTTCGCGCGCCAGGCTCTCGCCGATCCCGATTGGTTCGAGAAGGTGCGCCGCGGACACGGGGCCGCCGTACGCCTGTGCGAATACACCAACTATTGCGAGGGACTGGATCAGAAGCATAAGCAGGTAACATGTCAGCTATGGGACCGGGCCGCACTGGACGAACCGGGTGTCGCCCGATCCAGCGACCGCCGGCGCCGCTTGATCGCGCCCAAATGGGCGCCGTGATCCTGACCGGCGACAGGCGCGGCCTATCCGGCTACACGACGCTTTGACTATGCGCCCGAATTCATGCCCTCAAGACCAATGCCATGTCCGTGACAGTGCCGATACGCCGGGTCTGGTTCGCCGTCCGCGCAACCGTCGAACGCGAGCGCGCGATCTGGGCCATCGTGGCTGCGTCGCTGGTGGCGCTCGTGGCACTGCCTCTGGTGACCGTCGTTGTTCTGGCGCTGAAGCCAGGCGGGTTGGGCAGCACATTCTCGCCGGTGCTCGGACGGGCTCTGCGCGATACCCTGCTTTTGATGGCCGCAACCGGTGGCGTCACGCTCGTCGTCGGCACGGTCACGGCGTGGCTCGTCACCATGTACCGATTCCCTTTGCGTAATCTGCTCGATCGCATGCTCGTGCTGCCGCTGGCGATGCCCGCCTACATTCTCGCGTTCGCCTATGTCGAACTGCTCGACTATGCCGGCCCCGTGCAGAGCCGTCTGCGGTCGCTGCTCGGCGTGACCGCGCGCCAGGACTATGTGTTCCCGGAAATCCGCTCGCTGACCGGTGCCGTCTTCCTCATGTCGTGCGCGCTGTTTCCCTATGTCTATCTCAGTGCACGCGCGAGTTTCGTCCAGCAATCCGTCTGCGTGCTCGAAGTCGCACGTACGCTCGGGCGCACGTCGATCGGCGCCTTCTGGGCCGTCGCTCTGCCGTCGGCGCGACCGGCGTTGGCGGCTGGCGTCGCCCTTGTCCTGATGGAGTGCGTCAACGAGTTCGGCGCCATGCAACACATCGGTGTCGATACCCTGACGGTCGCAGTCTATACGACATGGCTGCAACGCGGCAGTCTGACGGGGGCGGCACAGATCGCGGTCGCAGCCCTGGTGCTCGTCGCCGTTCTGCTCGGGCTGGAACGCTCGGCAAGGGCGGGCGCAAAATATCATCACACGACCGGACGTTATCGCTCGTTGCCGTTTCAGGATCTTGGCGGCTGGAAGGCGGCTGCGGCGGTTATCGCCTGTACGATCCCCGTGATCCTCGGTTTCGTCGTACCGTTCCTGGTCTTAATACACCACGCGGTCACGCATCTGGAGGACGCACTCGCCGGCGGCTTCTTCGCGGCAGTCACGAGGTCAGTATTATTGGCGGCGTTGGCCGCAGCGGTTGCGGTCGTGATCGGCCTCATTCTGGCTTACGCACGGCGCATCGTGCGGGCCCGCGTCGTTGCCTATGCCGCATTCGTCGCCGGTCTCGGATATGCGCTGCCTGGAACGGTCCTGGCGCTCGGGCTGAAGTTGCCACTCTCGGCGTTCGACAACGCCGTCGACGCTGTCTTGCGCGATTGGACGGGATGGTCGAGCGGGCTCCTCGTTTCTGGCACCATCGTGATCGTGCTTCTCGCCTATGTCATTCGCTTCCTCGCCGTTGCGATGGGCGCCATCGACGCCGGCTTACAGCGACTGTCGCCCAATCTCGATGCAGCCGCACGCACCCTTGGTGAAACCGCGACATCGGCTTTGCGGCGGGTGCATCTCCCGCTCATTCTGCCGGCATTGTGGACGGCCGGTTTGCTTGTCTTTGTCGATGCCATGAAAGAGCTGCCCGCCACCCTGCTGTTGCGCCCCTTCAATTTCGAGACCCTGGCAACACACGTGTATGCCCTGGCGGCACTGGAGAAATTCGAAGCCGCCGGTCTCGGCGCGCTCGCGATCGTGCTGGTCGGACTGGTGCCGGTGCTGCTTCTGCATCGCGCCATCGCCACCGGGCGCGCTGGGGCGTGATGTAAGCATTGCCCTCAGTCCCGCGTCAGGGCACTTTGTCGTCGAGCGCCAAGATGTGCAATGCGTCGATGTGGTGGAAACGATCTCATGACCAAATCCCAGCCATCCGACGTGCTCGCTAACCTGCGCGCCAAATACGCCAACGCTCAGGCGGGCGAAGTGCACGATCCGCTGTTCAAGCAGGTGGCCGAAAAGCTGTTTACCGGCGGCCGCCGCATGAAGCCATACGAGGGCGTCGCAACCTTCCTCGATGCGCCGCTTCGTCTCGATGCGGCGGACACGCCAAACTTCGGCGGCCTCGACGTCGCGTTGATCGGGGTGCCCATGGATCTCGGGGTCACCAACCGCGCCGGCACGCGCCTTGGCCCCCGCGCCGTGCGCCAGATCGAACGCATCGGACCGTATCACCATGCCTTGAAGAAAGTCCCATCCAGCATGGTCAAGATGGCCGATGTCGGCGACGTCTCGTTCCGCTCCCGCTATAGTCTGTCGGACAGCCACGAGGACATCGAGGCGTACTTCGCCAAGGTCGTGACAGCTGGCGTGGCTCCGGTCGCGGTCGGTGGCGATCACTCGATTACATTGCCGATTTTAAAGGCCATCGGCAAAGCGGCGCCCGTCGGCTTGATCCACATCGATGCCCATTGCGATACGTCGGGCCCGTTCGAGGGCTCGAAGTTTCATCACGGCGGCCCGTTCCGCGAGGCGGTTCTCGCAGGTGTCCTCGATCCCGCACGCACCATCCAGATCGGCATCCGCGGCAATTCGGAGTTCCTCTGGGAGTTCTCCTACGACAGCGGCATGACCGTCATCCACGCCGAAGAGTTGGATACGCTCGGCCTCCAAGCGGTGACCGCCAAAATCAGGGACGTCGTCGGCCGCGGCCCGACCTATGTCACCTTCGACATCGACAGCCTCGATCCCGCGTTCGCGCCGGGCACGGGCACGCCCGAAATCGGCGGCCTCTCGACGCGCGAAGCGATGGGGCTATTGCGCGCCTGCGCTGGCCTCAACATCATCGGTGGCGACGTCGTCGAAGTCGCCCCTCAGTATGACGCGACCACCAATACCGCCCATGCCGGCGCGCAGATGCTGTTCGAAATCGCGACCCTGGTTGCGATTGCGCGCACCACATGAAGCCAGTCGTCGTCGTCACAGGCGGGTCGGACGGCATCGGCCGCGCGCTCGCCGCACGCTTCATCGAGGCCGGCCACGATGTGGTCATCATCGCGCGGGACGCTCGGCGTCTCGATGAGGCGGCACTGAGCCTTGTCAAGTCGGGTCGCATGATCTCGACGCTGGCACTCGACATCACCTCGGGCGCGGCGGTGCAACGCCTGGACGCCCATCTGGCGACGCTCGGGGTGTACTGCGACGTTCTGGTCAATGCAGCGGGTATCGGTCTCGCGGGCGCGTTCGCAGCGCATGATCCGGCGGCACTCGATCATTTGGTCGACCTCAATATTCGCGCGCTGACGGCGTTCACACGCCACTATCTGCCGGACATGCTGAAGCGCAGACAGGGCGGTATTCTGAATATCGCCTCGCTCGGCGGCTATGCACCCGGCCCCTGGCAAGCCGCTTATTATGCCAGCAAAGCCTATGTCATCAGCCTGACCGAGGCGATCGCACACGAGGCGGCGGGCAGCGGTGTGCGCGTATCAGTCGTGTGTCCAGGACCGGTGCAGACACGGTTTCATCAGCGCATGGGGGGCGAGACGGGGCTCTATCTGCGTCTCATGCCGGTCGCCTCGCCGGAGTCTGTTGCGCGCGCGGCTTATTTTCGATTTCGGCTTGGGCAGCGCGTGATCGTGCCGGGCTTGCTGTCGCCGCTGATGATGCCGGCGATGCGGGTGATACCGCATCGCCTGTTGTCGCCGATCGTGGCGTTTCTGCTCAAGCCGCGATGACCGTCATTTCGGCTGCGGGCAAGGCGCGCGGAAGCAATAATTGACCTTC
>JANOAW010000147.1:0-1988 GCA_031411355.1 Hyphomicrobiaceae bacterium
CGAGCGGCCTGGCCGCCCGGCCGGCCGCCGACGCGCCTTGGGCGATCAAGGCGCAGGCGGCGCTGGTCGATTTCGACCCCGCCGTCTGGTGGCCCGGCCGCGACGATTCGCCGTGGCGCCGCGCCGTCACCCGACTGAACGCGACCGGCACGCTCGACCTGAGCCTGCCGAACAGCGCAGCCACGCAGCCGCCGCTGCAGGCACTCGCGGCGGCGCGCGGCCAGGCGGTCGTCACGCTCGCACGCAGCCGGCTCGCCGGCGTGCCGCTCAGCGGCGAGGCGAGCCTGCGCAGCGGCAGCGGCGCGCAGGCACTCGCGAGCGTCCGGCTCGATGCCGACGGCAACGCGCTGCGCGCCGACGGCCGTCTGGCGACCAGCGGCAGCGGCAGCGCCGACGCATGGGACGTGAGCATCGACGGCCCGGCGCTGGCCCGACTCGCGCCGGTGTTCAGGCTGTTCCAGCCCGCCGGGGCCGATGCCACGCTCGCCGGCACGCTGCGCGCCACCGCCCGCGTCACCGGCCGCTGGCCCGCGCTCGCGACCCAGGGCCAGCTCGCCGCCACCGACCTGCGCGCCGGGGCGCTGAGCGTGCAGGCCGCGCAGGCGACCTGGACCCTCGGCACCGCGGCGAGCGCGCCGGTCGAGGCCCACGCCACGCTGACCCGGGCCAGCCTCGCGCAGGGCGGCGCGCCCGGGCCGTCGATCGAGACGCTGACGCTGCAACTGAACGGCACCGGCCGGGCCCACACGCTGGCGCTGCGCGCCGAATCGACCGCGCGCCCGCCCGCCTGGGCCGAGTCGCTGCAGGGCGGCGGCGCGGCGAGCCCGGCCGGGTCGCGCACCATCGCGGTCGTGCAGGCCCAGGGCGGCATCGTCGACACGGCCGGCGCCGCGCTCGCCGGCTGGCGCGGCACGCTGCAGCAGCTCGACTTGCGCAACAGCCAGCCCGGCAGCGACCCGCTGCTGCGAACCCAGAACGTCGCGCTCGAAGCGCTGTGGGCCGGCGGCACGCCGCGCGCGACCGTGCAACCGGGCCGCGCCGAACTGCTCGGTGGCGCGGTGCGCTGGAGCCGCATCGCCTGGCAGGCCGCGGCGGCGCCCGGGGGCTTCGCGCAGCTCGAGGCCGAGGCCGAGCTGGAGCCGCTGCGGATATCGCCGCTGCTGGCGCGCGTGCAGCCCGACTTCGGCTGGGGCGGCGACCTGACGATCGCCGGGCAGTTGAAGATCCGCAGCGCCCCGACCTTCAGCGCCGACGTCGTCATCGAGCGCCGCAGCGGCGACCTGACCGTGACCGACGAGCTCGGCACCCGCGCGCTCGGCCTGACCGACCTGCGCCTCGGCCTGAACGCCGACAACGGCACCTGGAGCTTCACGCAGGGCCTGGCCGGCACGGCGCTCGGCGTCGTCGCCGGGGCCGAGGTGGTGCGCACCTCGCCGCAGGCCACCTGGCCGACCGCCGATGCGTCGCTCGGCGGCGTGCTGGAACTGCGGGTCGACGACCTCGGCATCTGGGGCAACTGGGTGCCGCCGGGCTGGCGGCTGGGTGGTGCGCTGCACACCAGCGCGAGCTTCGGCGGGCGCTTCGGGGCGCCCGAATACACCGGCCTGATCGAAGGCTCGCGTCTCGCGGTGCGCAACTTTCTCGAGGGCGTGAACATCCGCGACGGCGATGTCGCGATCCGCCTGCAGGGCAGCAGTGCGCGCATCGAACGCTTCACCGCGAAGGCCGGCAGCGGCACCGTCAAGCTCGCCGGCGATGCGAGCCTCGGCGAGGCGCCGACGGCCGCGCTGACGCTCACGGCCGACCGGTTCCAGCTGCTCGGCCGGGTCGACCGGCGCATCGTCGCGAGCGGCAGCGGCCAGCTGCGCATCGACGCCAAGACGCTCGCATTCGACGGCCAGTTCGGCGTCGACGAAGGCCTGATCGACTTCACGCGCAGCGACGCGCCGACGCTCTCGGACGACGTCACCGTGGTGCGCGCGAAAGAC
>JANOAW010000148.1:0-1850 GCA_031411355.1 Hyphomicrobiaceae bacterium
TGACGAACATCACGTCGGGACGGCCGGCGTCGTATTCGTCGAACACCAGGGCCACGTTGTTCTGATACGCCCACGGCAGGATGCCGTCGCGGAATTCGGTCACCTGCTTGCCGTCCTTGAGCACGATCGCGTCCTTGCCGACCAGATCGATGCGCGAGACGTGACTGTCGAGGTTGACACGCACGCACGGCCAGTTGAGGCGCGACGCCACCTGCTCGATGTGCGACGACTTGCCCGTGCCGTGATAGCCCTGGATGATGACGCGGCGATTGTGTTTAAAGCCCGCGAGAATGGCGAGCGTCACATCTTTGTTGAACAGATAATCCGGATCGACGTCCGGCACATGGTCGGTGTGGGTTTTGTAGGCGGGAACTTCGAGATCACTTTCGAAGCCGAAGGTCTTCTTCACCGAAATCACGGTGTCCGGCAGGCCCGGGGCATCGGTGGATTGGGCAGCAGCAGAGGCGGCGCGCATCGGTCTGGTCGTCCTGCGAAAAGGGGTATCCCCGGTGAAGCGGCGGCGCGTGATGGCGCCGTCACGAAATCCCCACGCCAGATCAGACGTCAGACCAGACCCGCGGACTTCAGTTGATTATAAGCTTGGATGATCTCGCGCAACCTGTCCTCGGACGACTTGTCGCCCCCGTTGGCATCGGGATGGTGGCGTTTGACCAATTCCTTGAACCGCGCCTTGATGTCTTCGCGGTTGGCTGTCTCGTCGAGATTGAGGGTGTCGAGCGCTTTGCGTTCCAATGGGCGCACGTACCGGCGTGGCTCGTCTTCGGGCGCAGTTGTCCGCTTGGAGCGCCAATTGGCGAATCCGCCGGGATCGTTGCGCTTGACTTTGTCGCTGTTGCCAACGCCCTCACTCTTGTCGCCCGTATTCGGCGCCCAACCGGCGGTACCGGTTTTCCAAGTCGGCCGATGACCCGTGAGGGCATCTTTGCGAAACGTCTCGACGTCCTTGTCGGACATGCCATCGAAGTAATTGTACGACGCGTTGTATTGGCGCACGTGCGCTTCACAAAACAGGTAATACTTGCCCTCGTGCCCACGACCCATGGGGGCGCGATGATTGCCGGCATTGGTACAACCGCGCCATTGGCACGATTTCACCTCGGGCGCCGGCTTGGCACCTGGTTTTGACCTCAGGCTGTCGAAATGTTTGCTGGTGAGCTTCATGCGCTCTCTTCCTAGCCTGAACATGGGGAGGTCTGGCAAGATCTTGACAAGCACGATGCAGCCGGCAGTGACTCTTGCGCCATACACAACGCCCCGGTGGGTGAGGAGTTCGCATGACTGCCGCCGTTTCGGTCGAAACCGACATTCGCACCCGCTTGATGATCGCGCTGGAGCCCATTCGTCTCGACGTGATCAACGAAAGTCATCTTCATGCCGGCCATCGCAATTCACCGGGAACAGGCGAAAGTCACTTCCGCGTGCTGGTGGTGTCGCCGAAATTTGCAGGGCTGTCCCGCGTTGCGCGACATCGCCTCGTCAACGACAGCCTCGGCGGGTTGGTCGGGGCTAAAGTGCATGCGCTCGCCCTGAATGCTTTTGCGCCGGGCGAAAATCTCGGTTGAAGCCCTGACAGCGTAACGACCTCATCCTTGGAGTTATGTCCCATGGCCGGACGCCTTGCTGGAAAAATCGCCTTCTGCACCGCCTCGGGGGCCGGCATCGGCCGCGCCACCGCGGTCGCCTTCGCTCGTGAAGGGGCACGTGTGATCGCCTCAGACATTACCCTCGACGCACTCAAAGGTTTGCGCGAGGCCGGCATCGCTGAAACGCATCTCATCGACGTGCTGCACGCCAAGTCGATCGACGAGGTGGCCAAGCGGCTCGGCGGC
>JANOAW010000149.1:0-17642 GCA_031411355.1 Hyphomicrobiaceae bacterium
CCACGCGATCGCCAGCATGCCGAGCGCCGAGAGCAGCACGAGCACCATGCTCTGCAGCAGGCACAGCGGATAACTCTTGGTTTCCTTCTCACGGTAGGCGACGTTGAGCGCCGCCCGCAAGCTCTCGACCGCGCTGGTGGCAAAAAACAGCGAAATCAGGGCGCCGACCGTCAATAGGCCGAACCGGCTCCGGCCCATGACAGCCATGACTTCAGGTTCCAGTACCTGTGCCACTGCCGGCGGCACGACGTTGAACAGCTGCTCGATGGCGGCCTTGGCCAACTGTTCGCCGCCGAAGTATCCCGCGAACGCGCCGAGAAAAATACAGAATGGAAACAACGCCAGCACGAACGAGAACGCAACCGCTCCGGCCATGGAGAAGCCGCTGTCCGCGAACAGATCGTACAGAGCATTCCAGAGCGTGCGCGCTTGCGCCAGCATCGACAGCCTCCACCCTCACCGCACCCGCTTCTATCGAGTGGTCGTGTCAGCGTCGAGGCAGCTCGCGCACTTCTGTTGTCACGCGGCGGCGAGGCGCACGCGGCGTAACTGTGCTTCGCGCCGGGTGATGTAGACGGCCGAGGCGAAGATGACGAGCGCGCCGATCCAGGTCCAATGATCGATCGTCTCGCCGAAGGCCAGGAAAGCCACCGTGCACATGAACGGCAGGCGTGAAAACTCGAAGGTCATCACCAGAGACGCATCCATGAGCGCGAAACTGCGTGTCAACGCCATGTGTCCGAGAACACCGCAGAGGCCCATGCCGAGGATCAATGGTATCATGGACACAGTCGGCCAATGCCAGACGAACAGGGCCGGGATCAGCGACAGGGGGGTCATGAACAGTGTGGTCAGGCAGACGATGCGATTCGCGTCGTCCTTGACGGTGAGTTGCTTGACCATGATGGCGAGACAGCCGCCGAGCATGGCCGACACAACGGCATAGAGTTGCCCCATGCCGACAGGTGCGGTGCCCGGCCGCAAGATGATCATCGCGCCGATGAAGCCGACACACAATGCCGTCCAGCGCCGTGCCCGGACGACCTCCCCGAGAATGAGCATGGCAGCCATGGTGCCGAATAGCGGCGCCAGGAAGCTGATGGCCGTCACTTCGCCGAGGGGGATAAGCCCGATGGCGCAAAACCACGCCGTCATCGACACCGTCGAGAGCGCGCACCGCAAGCCATACAGCGGCAGATTCTCGGTCGCGAACAAATCCCGACCGCGCCGAAGTATCATGGGCGCAAGAAACGCCAAGGCGCAGAGATTGCGCAGGAACGCCACTTCGGTCGCCGGCAATCCAGACGCGATGGTGGCGCGAGCGAACGCGGCGAGCCCGGCGAACAAGGCTGTCGCCAGCGTCACCCAGAGAATGCCCATGACGAGGGCATCGCCGCGCCACGCAGTAATGTCGTCTGACGTCGGCATGAGCCAGCGCCGGACGTGCGGGGCTTGCGCGAAGTGCGCCCCTTGTATCTGGGACAGACCGTTGTAACCGTCGAGTAGCATGGAGCCGACCTTGCGCCGCGGCGTGGCCGGGCGCCATCGACGACTTCGAATGGGGCCCGTGCAAAATAGAGGGATGACACCCTTTATTTCGCCGCATCGCGCGGCGGCACGGCGAGTCCCATGTCGGCAAACACCGATTCGGCTTCTTTGACCGCGTGGTTGGCCGCCGGCACGCCACAATAGATCGCCGCCTGCAGAATGACCTCCTGGATATCCTCGATCGTCAGGCCGTTGTTGAACCCCGCCCGCACATGCAGACGGAACTCGTCCCAGGCGCCAAGCGCGATCATCATCGACAGCGTCATGCACGAGCGGGTCTTGCGATCGAGCCGGGGGCGGGTCCAGATCTCGCCCCAGGCGTAACGCGTAATCATGTCCTGGAACGGCCCGTTGAAGCCGTTGAGTTTGGCCTTGGCTTTGTCGACCCAGGCATCGCCCAGAACCTGTCGGCGCACGGTCATGCCGGCATCGTAGCGTTCGCGATCGTCCATGATTGCAATCCTCGGGTCGATATTGGTCGGCGTCAGGGGCTCGTGCGCGTATGATAGCGGCCGAGGGTGCGGAAGCCGAATTTCGTATAGAGCGCCTGCGCTGCTTGGTTGTCGCCACCGGTCTGCAGGTAGAGATGGCTGGCTCCGCTCCGTTGCGCCAAAATCTCGATTGCCGACAACACGTGCCATGCGCCCCCAGCGCGCCGTGATTGCGGCAACGTCGCCATGCATTGCACCGAGGCGAGCGGCCCGTCGAGCACGGTCAGCCCGCTCGAACCTGCTGTCTCGCCACCGAGCGAACGGGTAACAAACCGCGCACGCAGGCCCAAATTTGCAATCAACGTCGCGGCGATACCACGACGGTCCGGGGAGAGACCCGAAAGGTACGTGGCCATCCAGGCCTCGCTCGGCTGATCCGACACGCCGACATCGGCCGGCCAGACCGCGTCTGTCGCGATGGGCTTCAGCATCGTCACGTGATCGTCGCCACGGTGATACCCGCGCGCATCGAGATGTGCATCGAGATCGCGCGGGTGCGAGGCATCGGAGACCGTGAACACGCACGCTGCGCCACGGGCTTGGTACAATGTTTCACACGTCGAAATGGCGCGTTCGAGATCGGTCCCGCGCCAGTCGAGTGCCGCGACCGAATTGGCGCGGATGGAGCCGCCCGAAGCATAGCGCCAGATCCAACCGTCGACGACGCACTGTTCGAGCGCCGGCCAGCCACGGACGGCTGCGGCTTCGACGGCCGCCAGAAGGTCATCCGACATCGCGCCACCGGTAGTGATAGCGACCGACTTCGACGAAGCCACGTGCCTCGTAGAGCCGGCGCGCAGGCGTGTTGCTCGCGATCACCTGCAACGCAACTGTGTGGGCGCCCTCGGTCGCCGACCAGCTTTCCAGTGCGTCCATGACAATCTGCGCGCCACCGGCCCGTCGCGCGGCGCTGCGTGTTGCCACACATTCGACAAGGCCGATGCCATCCGGAGACACGACCGCCAGCGCTGTCGACAGCGGTACGCCGTCGCGCTGCGCCAATAGAAAAGCGCGGCGTCCTGGGACAGCTGCGAGAATGGCGGGTGCCGTGGCTCGACGTGCGGCGTCGATCGTCTCGCCATAGACCGACAGCCAAGCGGCCGAGATAGCGTCCGTCACAGTCACCTCCGGCGGCATCGGTCGCGGACTGAGCGATTTCGCCAGCAGTAGGCACGGCTCTTCGAACGCATACCCGCGCCGTTCGAGTTGGCTGTCGAGGGTGTCGGGCGCCGAGATCGACGACACCTGGAAATAACTGCGGGTGCCTTGGGCGCGATAGTGCGCCTCGACCACGTCGATAGCTCGATCGAGATCGCTGCCGCCGAAGTCGAGCGGCAACACCGAATTGGCGCGGCGCGATCCGCCACCAGACAGACGCACCTGCCAGCCGTCGACCTCGACGATGCGGCCGGCCGGCCACGCACGGGCTGCGGCGCGTTCGATGGCGCGAACGGCATCGTTGGTGAACATGCTGGTCATGACGGCTGCACCGCGCCGCGAAATTCCTCGATCACTTTCAAATACACGTCGCGTTTGAAGGCTACGATCAGGTCGGGCAGGTCGTCGAGCGGAGCCCAGCGCCACAGGTCGAACTCGGGATCATGTGCGACCGGGGAGATGTCGACCTCGCCGTCGTGGCCGTCGAAGCGCAGGAGAAACCATTTCTGGGTCTGGCCGCGATAGCGCCCGCCGAGCGCACGCCCAAGTAAATCCGGTGGCAAGTCGTAGGAATACCAGTGAGCACTCTCGGCGATCACGTGCGCCGACCGCATGCCGGTTTCCTCCTGAAGTTCGCGCAGAGCCGCGGCACGGGGATCTTCGCCATCGTCGATGCCGCCTTGCGGCATCTGCCACCAACCGCCGGTCGCCGGGGCCAAAGGGCTCGGTGCAGCACGGTTTTCGGGACGTACGACTGCGGTCGCGACACGCCGCCCGAGCCAGACGAGGCCAGCACGATTGATCACCATCAGTCCGACGTTGCGGCGATACGGCAGTGTGGTCATGACGGCCTCGAACGCGCTTCTGCCTCGCCGTCCTAATGTCGACACTCCGTCTACGCAATCCTTCTCGCTGGCCTTCTCGCTGGCCTTCTCGCTGGCAGAGCCGGTCGACCGAACCGGGCCCCTCCCGGCCACGCCTTTGTCGATGCCATCCTCAGCGCCACGTCCATAGCGCCACGTTGCTCCATCGGGTGCCCTCCGCTAGGCACGCCGGTGAAAGGTCGGGACCACATGAAACTGTACCGTTCGTTCGCGACCGTCGGCGGGCTGACCCTGGTCAGCCGCATCATGGGCTTCATGCGCGACATCGCATTTGCGGCATTGCTCGGCGCCGGGCCGATCGCCGAGGCGTTCGTGGTCGCCTTCAGGTTTCCCAACCTGTTCCGGCGTTGGTTCGGCGAGGGCGCGTTCAACGCCGCATTCATTCCGCTGTTCACCAAGCGGCTGGAGGGCGAGGGCGTCGAGCCCGCACGCCGTTTTGCAGGTGAAGCATTGGCGGGATTGGCGTTCATCCTGTTGATTCTCTCGATCCTGTGCATGATCGCGATGCCCTGGATCATGTACGGGCTGGCGCCAGGGTTTTCGTCCACGCCCGAAAAATATGACCTCGCCGTCGATATGAGCCGGATCGCGTTTCCATACCTGTTCTGCATGTCGCTCGTAGCGCTGCTGTCCGGCGTGTTGAACGCAATCGGCAAATTCGTCGAGAGCAGTGCGGTGTCGGTCGTGTTGAACCTGACCTTGATGGCAGCGATGTTCGTTGCCTGGTGGCTCGGTTACGGCAACGATGCACGCACCGGCATCGTGCTTGCCTGGGGCATATTCGCGGCAGGCATTCTGCAACTTGTTCTGCTGCTCGACGGCGTGCGGCGCAACGGGCTGATGCCGCGGTTCACATGGCCTAAACTGACGCCGGGTGTACGCCAGTTGGTGACACTTGGCATACCCGGTGTGATTGCGGGCGGCGTCACCCAGATCAACATCGTCATCGGCAGCATGATCGCGTCTCTGCAAACGGGCGCGGTGTCGTACCTGTTTTATGCCGACCGGCTCTACGAGTTGCCCCTGGCCCTGGTCGGCATCGCCATCGGTGTCGTGCTGCTACCCGATGTGTCCCGACATCTGAGGGCCGGCGATCAGGTGGCCGTCATGGACAGCCAGAACAGAGCGCTCGAACTGGCGATGCTCCTGACGTTGCCGGCGGCTGTGGCGCTGGCCGTCATCCCGACCGAGATCGTCTCGGTATTGTATCAGCGGGGCGCGTTCTCGGCGGCGGATACGGCGAACGTGGCGGTCGCATTGGCGTTTTTCGCGCTCGGACTGCCGTCGTTCGTGCTCATCAAGGTCTTCTCGCCGGCCTATTTCGCACGCGAGGACACGCGCACGCCGATGCGCTACGCCTCGATCAGCCTCATCCTCAATACACTCGGCTCGATCGGTCTGTTTTTCGCTTTTCGCGCCGTCGGCTGGATGCCGCACGTGGGTATTGCCGTCGCCACGGCATTCGGAGGCTGGCTCAACGCCATCCTGCTGTGGCGGACGCTGCGCCGCCGCGGACATTTCATAGCCGATGCGCGGCTCAAGCGCGCCCTGCTGATGATCGTGCTGTCGAGCGCGGTCATGGGCGGCATCTTATGGTGGCACGCTCGCGAGTTGGCGCCGTGGTTCGCGGCCCATCACGGCGTCTGGACGCGCGCGTTGGCACTCGCCGTGCTGATCGTCGGCGGGGGGCTCGTGTATGCGATTGCCGCGCTCGGAACCGGGGCGGTGCGTGGTGGCGCACTTGTAGCGATGCTTCGCCGCCGGCGCTGATGCTTCAGTCGACTGGCGACAACTGGGTCAACCGCCGGGCGTGAGGCGTAGGACCTTGCCGTTTTCCACGCGAAAGACGGAGGCACGGCGACCGAGGGCTGCAAAGGCGTCATGGTCGGTGCCCGTCATCCAGGCCTGACACCCGAGGGCTATGATATCGTCGAACAAGGCCGCACGTCGGGAGGGGTCGAAGTGGGCTGCGATCTCGTCGAGCAACAAGATTGGCGCGGTCGCATTCTGCCGCTGCTTGATCAGTTCGGCGTGCGCCATGACGAGACCGACCAGCAGCGCCTTTTGTTCACCGGTCGAGCACAGTTTGGCCGGCATGGCTTTGGGCCCGTGTGCCACGACGAGATCTGAGCGATGCGGACCGTCCAACGTCCGTCCAGCGGCGCGATCGCGTTCACGATTTTCGCCCAGTTTCTTGGCGTATTGATCTTCGACTTCGATCGCAGGCGTCTGGTGCAACTGCCCTTCGAGATCACCGGCGATGTCGATCATGGCCCACGGAAACGGGCTGTTGGGCGCACGCTTGCGGCGCGCACGGATGGTCGCCGTCAGCTGCGTCACCGCCTCGGCACGGGCGGCCGCGATCGCGACACCGGTTTCAGCCAGGATGCGTTCGAGGCCCTCGAACTGCGCGTTGGCGCGGACGTTGTCGGACAGCAGCTTGTTGCGCTGCGTCATAGCCCGCTCGAAATGACCGAGCCGCGTACGATAGGAGCTGTCGAAACACAGGATCAGGCGATCCAGAAAACGGCGTCGCTCGGAGCCGGGTCCGGTAAACAGCCCGTCCATGGCCGGCGTGACCCACAACATTTCAACCAAATCGGCGAGAATGCCGGAGCCGCCCTGCGCCTCACCGTTGATCTTGACGATGCGTCCGGTGCGCGCCGACGATCCCGCTTGAGGCTGTAAGCCCGTGCCGATCTCGAGTGGCCCCGTCTGTGTGCGCAATCGGGCGGCAACGGCCCAGTCACCCTTGCCTCCGGCGCGGGCCAGTTCAGGAAATGGCGACCGGCGCAGCCCTTGGCCAGCAGCCAGCAACGACACGGCTTCCATCATATTGGTCTTGCCGGATCCGTTGGGTCCGATCAGGACCACCGGTTCGGGGCCAAACGTCAAACCGAGCGTTGGGTAGTTGCGAAAATTGGTCAGCCGCAGTTGCTCGACCCAGAGCCTCGAGGTTTCCGTCACGATGTGCTGACGTGCGTGCACCTGCAATCACCTGCCCGCTCAAACTTACGGCCCCATCGACCACTCGCGTGCTCAAACGCGCATCGGCATCAGAACGTACAACGCGGATTGATCGTCACCGTCCCGCACGATGGTCGGTGCACCGGAATCAGCAAGTTTGAAATGCGCCACGTCGCCTTCGAGTTGGCCGGCGATGTCGAGCAGATAGCGGGCATTGAAACCGATTTCCAGGGGTGCTGAGCCGCTGAAGTCGGCATCCATCTGTTCGGTCGCCGAGCCGCCCTCGGGATTGTTGACCGAGAGCGTCAGTTTACCGTCGGCGATGGCGAGTTTGACAGCCCGTCCCCGATCGCTGGCGATGGTCGAGACACGGTCGACGGCACTCATGAATTCCGAATTGGCGACGCGCAGATCCTTGTCGTTGGCCTGCGGGATGACGCGCCCATAATCAGGAAATGTGCCGTCGATCAGCTTCGACGTCAGCGTCACCGCGCCAATCTCGAAGCGGATCTTGGAGGGCGATACCGAGATGGTGATGCTGCCGTCGCTCGCCTCGATCAAGCGTTGCAGTTCCTGCACCGTCTTGCGCGGCACGATCACGCCCGGCATGCCATCGGCGCCGGCCGGCATCTCCAGATCGAGTTGCGCCAATCGGTGGCCGTCGGTCGCGACGGCGCGCAACATGCCGCTGGCAGTATGAAGATAGATGCCGTTCAGATAGTAGCGTGTTTCTTCGGTCGAAATGGCGAATCGCGTTTTGTCGATCAGCCGCTTGAGCTCGTGGCCGGGAACTTCAAACGTGTGCGGAAAATCTCCTCCGGCGAGATCGGGGAAATCGTCCGCGGGCAAGGTCTGCAGGGCAAAGCGCGCGGTGCCCGCCGAGATCGACAGGCGATCCTTGTCGGGATCGCGCTTGAGTTCGACTTCGGCGCCGTCGGGCAGCTTGCGGACGATGTCGTGCAGCGTGTGCGCGGAGACCGTCACCGCTCCCGGCTGAGACACGTTGGCCGGCGCCTGCTCGACGACCTCGCGTTCAAGGTCTGTCGCGCGCAGCATCAAAGCCGAGCCCGTGGCACGCAACATGACGTTGGACAGAATCGGGATCGTCGTGCGTTTCTCGACCACACTCGTGACATGACCGAGCGCGCTGACGAGTTCTCCCCGTTCGATGACGAGTTTCATACAAGCTGCGCCTTCATGTCTCCGCCCGCACGGCGGGAGATTGGTCGAATCAGTGCGGAGGCAACAATCGCAGCGTACGGGCGACTTTGCAACATTCGGCTTCGGCCTCTGACCGCCTCTTAGCCGGCCGAGGCGTCGTATACGTGACACATCGCCTCCGATCGACCACAAACGCGGTTAAAGGGCTGTTCCCGAACACATCCGCCTATCGAGACCCACCATGTCGACACTCCCCCCACGCATCGCTGCCCTGCGCGAGCAACCGCGTTTCGCGAGCCTCGCCCGCTCTCTCGACGTTTATTACGGCGATGCCGCTCGCGATGCGGCCATGGACACATTGTACGCGCGCTTCGTTGGGCCGGGAGGCTTGGCGTTCGACATCGGCAGCCATGTCGGCGATCGTATCGCAGCCTTTCGCCGGCTGGGCGCACGAGTCGTCGCGCTCGAACCGCAACCGTCGTGTGCTGATGCCATCGCGGCCATCTACGAGGGTGATGCCGCCGTTACGCTCGTCCGCGCGGCCTGCGGACCAAGCCGTGGCACACTCGATCTCCACATCAACTCCGCCAACCCGACCGTGACGACTGCGTCCGAAGCTTTCGTCGCGGCGGCGCGCGGTGCCGGAGGGTGGGAAGGTCAGACGTGGGACACCAAGATTAGCGTTCCCGTCATCACAGCCGACGCGCTCATCGTCGAACACGGCCTGCCGGCGTTCATGAAAATCGATGTCGAGGGGTTCGAAGGCGATGTGCTGGCCGGCCTCAGTCAACCAGTGCCATCCTTGTCCTTCGAATTCACGACGATCCAACGTGACGTCGCGCTCGCCTGCATTCGGCGCCTCGGCAAATTGGGCTATCGGCATTTCGACGTCGCGCTCGGCGAAAGCCAAGTGCTCACGTTCGACCGCTGGGTCGACGCCGCCGCCATGGCCGATCACATCATGGCGTTGCCGCACGCGGCCAACTCTGGGGACATCTATGCGGTTGCCAACGCGTAAATGCAGTCCAGCTGTCGACGGTGCCACCGACAGGCTGGTATCAAACAGCCGGCAGTCGATCGAGAAACTTGTCGAGTGTTATCGGATATTCGCGCACGCGCGCGCCGGTCGCATGATAAACCGCATTGGCAACGGCTGCGGCAACACCGCAAATGCCAAGTTCACCGACCCCTTTGGCCTTCAACGGCGACGAAATAGGGTCAGTCTCGTCGAGAAAAATCACGTCCTGGTGCGGGATGTCGGCATGCACAGGCACTTCGTAACCGGCCAAGTCGTGATTAACGAAATAACCGCGGCGTTTGTCGACGTGCAGTTCTTCCATCAGTGCGGCACCCACACCCATCGTCATGGCGCCGATGACCTGGCTCCGCGCCGCCTTCGGATTCAAGATGCGCCCTGCGGCACAGACCGCAAGCATCCGCCTGACACGGACTTCGCCTGACGCGCTGTCGACACCGACTTCAACAAAATGCGCGCCGAACGTCGATTGCTGGTATTTTTTGTCGAGATCGCCATATTCGATATGGTCCTCGGCCACCAACTCACCGTCGCGCGCTGCCTGCATGAGAGGCACACTTTGATTGCCGGATATCACATTGCCGTCTGCAAAAGTCACATCGCCCGAAAATCCGTATTTCTGAGCAATACTCTCGCGCAATTTCATACAGGCGGCATAAACTCCAGACGCGGAATTGTTACCACCCCATTGTCCGCCCGAGCCGCACGATGTCGGGAACATGGAGTCACCGAGCCTGACGACGATCCTGTCCAACGGAACGCCCAGCGTTTCGGCCGCGGTCTGCGCAATGATGGTATAACTTCCCGTGCCTATATCCGTCATGTCGGTTTCTACGATCACCGCACCCCGTTTATCGAGGCGAACGCGCGCAGCGGACTTCATTGACAAATTATTTCTCAGCGCGGCGGCGACGCCCATGCCAACGAGATAGCGTCCATCGCGGGTTTGCCCAATTTTCGCGTTTCGCTTGCTCCACCCGAACTGCTCGCTTCCCATTTTCAAGCATTCGACAAGTGAGCGATGAGAGAATGCCCGCTCTGGTTTCTCCGGGTCGACTTTGGTATCGTTAAAAATGCGGAATTCTACGGGATCGAGACCGAGTTTCTCCGCCATTTCGTCAATTGCGATCTCCAGAGCCATCATCCCCGGCGCTTCGCCCGGGGCGCGCATTGCATTGCCTTCCGGCAGATCCAGAACGGCGAGACGCGTCGCCGTCATGCGATTGGCGCCCGCATACAACAGTCGGGTTTGGTTGACAGCCGCTTCCGGTTGCCCGTCCGGCAAATCTCCCGACCATCCCTCGTGCCCGATGGCTGTTATTTTTCCATCGGGTGTCGCGCCGATGCGAATGCGCTGGATAGTTGCAGGCCGATGCGTCGTATTGTTGAAGATCATGGGCCGCGCCAAAGCGACTTTGACCGGACGCCTGACCTCACGTGCGCCAAGAGCGGCCAAAACCGCGTCGGCGCGAACGAACAATTTCGCACCAAAACCGCCACCGATGAAATTCGAAATCAAGCGTACATTGTCTTTAGGAATACCGAGTGTGGTCGCGATATCGCCTCGGCTCCAATCGATCATTTGATTGGCCGTCCAAATGGTCAACTTATCCGCGTCCCAACTCGCAACAGTTGCGTGCGGCTCCATCATCGCATGGGACTGATCAGGGGTCGTGTAGGTCGCGTCGAGCTGTACTGGAGCTGCGGCGAAGGCACCCGCAAAATCACCGTAACTCGTATCGGGAGGACCTGAAACTTCACTTGGCTTAGGTTTGACAGCCGTATCCTTAGCCGCCGCCAGATCGAACTTGCCAAGGTCCTTCGCGTACACGACATCCAGCAACTGCGCCGCAGCACGCGCCTGCTCGAACGATTCGGCCACTACCAACGCTATCGCCTGATGATAATGCTCGATTTTGGCCCCTGCCAAGAGATGCGCTGTATTGTATTTGCCCTTGTTCAATTTACCGGCGCTTTCGGCGGTAATTACCGCCAGGACGCCGAGCGCTGCTTTGGCGGCTGCGACGTCGATCGAAGTCACGCTGCCTTTTGCAATCGCCGACCCGACGACGACGCCGAAGGCGACATCTCCGATTACGTCCTGCCGATCCAACGCGTACGGCGCCAGACCGGAGGATTTCATGGGCCCGTCGATCCGATCTGTGGCCTTACCGACCACCTTGAGCTGATCAATCGGGTTGGTGGTGGCGGGTGTATCAAATTTCATCGGATCAAGCCTTTGCTTCTTGAAGCACTGAGGCGAGAGTGCGTTCAGCGAGTTTCAATTTGAATGCGTTCTCACGCGATGGCTTCGCGTCTTTCATCATGCTCGCGATGGTAGCCGCGGCGCCCTTCGGCAATTCGGATTCGGCCGTTTCGCTGCGCCACGGCTTCGGCGCGACGCCGCCGAGCGCCACACGGCCAGTGCCATCTTTTTGAATGACGGCTCCGACTGAAACAAGCGCGAATGCATAAGATGCGCGGTCACGGACTTTGCGATAAATATGGCGACCACCGAGTGGCTTTGGCAGAACCACGGCGGTTATCAATTCGCCCGGCTCCAGGTTTGTTTCGATATGGGGCGTGTCGCCTGGAAGGCGGTGAAGATCCGCCAGCGGCAGTGAACGCGTGGCGCCGTCCGACTTGATCGTCTCGACAGTCGCATCGAGCGCACGCATCGCAACCGCCATATCGCTTGGATGCGACGCGATGCAGGCATCGCTCGTACCGACCACGGCGAGTTGACGACTGACCCCGTCGATCGCCGAACACCCGCTGCCCGGCTGGCGCTTGTTGCACGGCTGGTTGGTGTCATAGAAATACGGGCAGCGCGTCCGCTGTAACAAATTGCCCGCTGTCGTGGCTTTATTGCGCAATTGCCCTGACGCGCCCGAGACCAACGCGCGTGACAACAGCGCATAGTCCGTGCGCACACGCATATCCGAGGCCAAATCGGTATTGCGAACCAAAGCGCCGATGCGAAGGCCACCGTCCGTAGTCGGCTCAATGGCGTCCAACGCGAGGCCGTTGACGTCGATCAGATGCGACGGCGTCTCGATTTGCAATTTCATAAGATCGAGCAGATTTGTGCCACCTGCAATGAATTTGGCGCCGGGCGTCTTGATGGCGGCGGCGACAGCCTCGGCCGGCGTCCGGGAACGCTCATACGTGAAGGTTTTCATACTTTCCTCCCCGCCACGTCGTTGATGGCATCGATGATGTTCGAGTAGGCGCCGCACCGGCAGATGTTGCCACTCATCCGCTCACGCAGTTCGGCGTTCGAAAGTTGCGGCGAGGCCAACAGATCGACAGTCACATGACTGGGAGTTCCGGATTTGACTTCGTCGAGAACGGCGACGGCCGAGCAGATCTGGCCAGGTGTGCAGAAGCCGCACTGATAGCCATCATGCTTGACGAACGAGGACTGCATCGGGTGCAGGTTTTGCAGGGTGCCCAAACCCTCGATGGTCGTGACGCTGCTGCCTTCGTGCATGACTGCGAGCGTCAGACACGAATTGATCCGGCGGCCGTCGACCAGAACGGTGCATGCACCGCATTGCCCGTGGTCGCAGCCCTTTTTGGTGCCGGGCAGCGTGAGGTTTTCGCGGATGGCATCGAGGAGCGTCGTACGCGTGTCGAGTTCGAGGTGACGCGCCGTGCCGTTGACGACCAACGAAACTTTGCTCATGCCGGCGTTCAAACGAGCATCCACTTGTGCGGCCGGCTGGGCGTCGGCCACGGAAGATGCGGCGGTCATAGAAACGGACGACGCAGCCGCGCCAGCCAATGCCTCTCGCCTCGAAACATTCATGAGAACCTCCAGCCCGAACAAACGGAGTTGGAAGTCGAAACGTTCACCGACGGAATTCGATCCGTCCAAATTGAATCTAATCGATCACACTTGAATACCGGTTCGCAACCCGCAGCATGTCATCCGTCCGAGGATATCAGCGCGAAACCAGCCGGACCACCACGTCGATATGGCTGATCTTCATGCCGGGCGGCGGTTGCGGCAGACCGTCGACACGAATAGCGTCGCCCGGAATGTCCATCAGAACGCCGCCGTCTTCGATATAGAAATGATTGTGATTGGATGTATTGGTATCGAAATAAGCTTTCAAACCATCGAGGGCAATTTCGCGCAACAGCCCGCCCGATTTAAACTGGTGCAACGTGTTGTACACGGTTGCGAGGGACACGCGCTCGCCGGCGGCAACAGCTTCCTCGTGCAGCATCTCGGCCGTCACGTGTCGATCGCCCGATCCAAACAACAGGTTTGCCAGCACCAGACGTTGCCGCGTCGGGCGCAAGCCTGCGGCTTTCAAACGGACAGCTGTCGCCGCATCCAGGGCGCGAATGATCTCGATCGTCACAGATCTCGTCACTTTTCTCGAAGTCGTGTGCAAGGTTCGAAGGCGTGTGATTGCCATCTCTTACGCTGAATAGCCGATCATTACTGCATGGCAAAACGCAGGCAACGTGCGTAACCGACCATCTCGACTATAGTTCAACGCCGCCGATCGATGCAACGGTCGACTGCACATCGTCGATTTCACCACTTGTCACAATGCCCGTCTCGGCATAAGAGGCGCGCATCCCACACGCGGATCATGCGCCCGGCGGACCAAAAGCCCCGTCGACGCGCTCCGGTGGGTTGTTTGCGTTTTGCTCGAGCCTTACGGCTTCGGCATCCATGCAGATGACTCGGCATCCGCGGCGGTTGAACCGGAAAACAGGACCTGACATGACGCTTCCCGCATTCGGAATGCGCCAGCTTCTCGAAGCTGGCTGCCACTTCGGCCACCAAGCCCATCGCTGGAACCCGAAAATGGCGCCGTTCATCTACGGCGCGCGCAACAATATCCACATCGTCGACCTCGCCCAGACGGTTCCTTTGCTGCACACGGCACTGGTGAAAGTGTCCGACACGGTCGCCAAGGGTGGTCGCGTTCTGTTCGTCGGCACCAAGCGCGCCGCGCAGGAATCTATCGCCGACGGCGCCAAGCGTTCGGCCCAGTATTATATGAACCACCGTTGGCTCGGCGGCACGCTGACCAATTGGAAGACCATTTCGGCCTCGATCCGTCGCCTGCGCAAGGTCGACGACATCTTGAACGGCGACCAGAAGGGCCGCACCAAGAAGGAGTTGCTCGAGCTGACCCGCGACCGCGATGCTTTGACCAAATCGCTCGGCGGCATCAAGGAAATGGGCGGCCTGCCCGAGTTGCTGTTCGTCATCGATACCAACAAAGAAGCCATTGCGGTCGCCGAAGCCAAGAAGCTCGGCATTCCCATCGTGGCCGTGATCGACACCAACTGCGACCCGGACGGCATCGATTTCCCGATTCCCGGCAATGACGACGCCGGCCGCGCCATCGCACTCTATTGCGATCTGGTCGCCCAGGCCTGCATCGACGGCATCGAGCGCAGCCAGGCTGGCGCTGGCGTCGACATTGGCGCCATGGACAATCCGCCGGCTGAAAGCCTGCCGGGTAAGCCCGCCAAGTTCAAAGGCATCGAAGAAGCTCGCGGCGAAGCCGACGATCTCAAGCGGATCACGGGCATCAATCCCAAGCTCGAGCAGAAGCTCAACGATATCGGCGTGTTCCACTTCTGGCAGATCGCCGAACTCGACGCCGACAATACGCAGCTGCTCGAGCGCACGGTGCGCATCAAAGGTCAGGTCGAGCGCGATCGCTGGATCGAGCAGGCCAAGAAGCTGGTTGCCGCAACGGCGGTCTGATCGAAGGGTGTCCGACCAGCGTCGGGCACTTGCACACGAGCCGCCCAGCGGCCATCTGGTGCGATATCGAGAGCGCGTCATGCTGGTGTCCGACCTCCGTCGGACACCAATTTTGCCATGATCTCAGCATCTGCACCATTTTTTACGGCACCACGAATGGGCCGCCTCAGAGGACCACATCCCATGGCAGAGATCACAGCCGGCCTCGTCAAAGAATTGCGCGAGCGTTCCGGTGCCGGCATGTCCGATTGCAAAACTGCGCTCGTCGAGACCAAGGGCGACATCACTGCCGCCATCGACTGGTTGCGCAAAAAAGGTATCGTCAAAGCCGAGAAGAAGTCTGACCGCGTCGCAGCCCAAGGGCTGATCGGCGTCACCGCCACAGGCCCCGCCGGCGCTCTGGTCGAGGTCAACTCTGAAACCGATTTCGTCGCCCGTAACGACCAGT
The DNA here is from genome assembly GCA_031411355.1 of Hyphomicrobiaceae bacterium. Lineage (GTDB taxonomy): Bacteria > Pseudomonadota > Alphaproteobacteria > Rhizobiales > Hyphomicrobiaceae > JABFRJ01. The sequence goes on from JANOAW010000149.1 coordinate 15,437, forward strand.
TCCAGGATCTCGTCGGCAAAGTCGTCAGCCTCGCACCCTCGGCGCAGGGCGACATCGCCAAGCTGTTGAGCGCGACGTTTCCGGGTAAGTCCATTGCGGTCGAAGCGGCCGTGAAGGAAGCAGTGGCCACGATCGGCGAGAACATGAACGTTCGCCGCACGGCCGCCATGGCCGTCAAGGCCGGCGTCGTCAGCGGCTACATGCACGCGGCCGTGAAGCCGAACCTCGGCAAGATCGGCGTGCTCGTCGCGCTGCAGTCCGACGGCAAAAACGTGGATGAGTTGGCGGCGCTCGGCAAGGGCATTGCCATGCATGTCGCCGCTTTCAGCCCGCTGTCACTCGATCTGGCCAGCCTGCCCAAGGATTTCCTGGATCGCGAGCGCGCGATTTTGGTCGAGAAGAATGCGGGCAAAAAGCCGGACGTGCTGGAAAAGATCTTCCAGTCGAGCCTCAAGAGCCTGGCCAAGGAGCGTTGCCTCCTCGACCAGCCGTTCGCGCTCGATAACGCCAAGACTGTCGCCCAGGCCATCAAGGACGCCGAGGGTAAAGTCGGTGCCCCCATCACGTGCACGGGCTTCGTCCGCTACCAGCTCGGCGAAGGTATCGAGTCCGTGAAGGAAGATTTCGCAGCCGAAGTGCGCAAAGCCGCTGGCCACTGAATTGTGAATCCCGGTGTCTGACCTCAAGTCAGACACCGTCACCGAAGGCACTATTGCCGGTGAGCGCGAGTTCGCGGGCGGTCGCGAGGCCGAGCGGCAAATGCGTCGCGACGACGACGATGCCGCCGCCCGCAGCATGCGCTTCAATCAGCCCCGCCACGCGGTCCCGGTTGATGGCATCGAGCGACACCGTCGGCTCGTCGAGCAGCCACAGCGGACGCGGCGCGAGCAGCAGCCGGGCCAAGCCGAGGCGGCGCTTCTGGCCAGCCGACAGATACTGCGCCGGAATGGGTGCCAGATCACGCAGCGCCAATGCGTCCAGCGCCGGTTCGACATCCTTCGGCCCGCCAAGTATGGCACTCCACGCCATGGCATTTTCGACCACGGACAAGGCACCCTTGATGGCGTCGGTGTGACCGACGACATGGGCCTGCTCACCGACACCAAGTTCAACATCGCCCCCGATCAGAGCCACAGTTCCGGTGGCAGCCGGGAGCAATCCGGCAAGCGTGCGCAGCAAGGTGGTTTTGCCAGTACCGTTGGGGCCGGTCAGAACCAGTATTTCACCGGCTCCGACGGCAAACGTCAGGTCGCGGAACAGCATGTGGTCGCCACGCGATTGCGCCAGACGATCGACGACGAGGCGCATGCGATGTGGCGACGCGGGCGCCATCATGGCCGTGGCGGCATGACGATTTGCGTTTGCGACACGACAGCCAACAACGTGCCATCTTCGCCGGTGATTTCGGTTTGCCAGACCTGGGTCGTCTTGCCCTTGTGAAACGGCCTCGACGTTCCCGTCACTGTCGTGCCGACCTTGGCACCACCGATAAAGTTGGTTTTGCTCTCGATGGTGGCCGTGCGGGCGCCTGCGGGCATGTTGATGACGGTCGCCACGGCACCCAGGGTATCGGCGAACGCCATGTAGGCGCCGCCATGCAGGATGCCGCCCGCCGTGCACATGTCGGCCCGCACGGTCATTTTACCGACCACGCGTTCGGGGCCGGCCTCGACGACGGTCATGCCGAGCAAGCCCGGCAACATGGGTTGCATCATGGCATTGAATTCGGCGACGACGTCGGACATGCGTGTTTCCAATTTGCTGGTCAGGTCGCGCCGCATTGGCGGCGCCTGCCCGATCATTTGACGACGGTGAGACTGAAGTCGTCGAACATCATCACCGAGTCGGCTTTGGTCCACAGGCCGGTTTTGCCGGCGGCGGCGAAAGTCGTATCTTCGACCTGATAGAGCTGCTTGTCGTTGATCGTCACGGTAAAGACGTTACCCCGGGCGGACACGGCGAGCGTATGCCAGGTTTGGCGTGGCACGGGCGCCTTTGCGCCATAGGTGCGACCTTGCCCTTTCACCGGCAGGTCGATGCGCCGGCCTTTTTCGACCTTATAGAGCACGACGTTGTCTTCGAGCGCATTGGCGCGCACGATATAATAGTTGTTGGCATCAACGTATCGCCACACGAGACCAGCCGCCTGATCGTCGACACCCGAGATCGATCGGAAGCGAACGGATACGTCCACGTCGGCAGCGCG
>JANOAW010000150.1:0-2145 GCA_031411355.1 Hyphomicrobiaceae bacterium
CTTGGAGCCTTGGTATCTGACCTTAGGTCAGACACCCAGATCACCGCTCACAGCTTCCGCGCGATGATCTCGACGGTGAAGCACTCGATTTCGTCGCCTTCGCGGATGTCCTGGTAGTTGGCGAAAGCCATGCCACATTCCTGGCCGGCCGGCACTTCCTTGACGTCGTCCTTGAAGCGCTTGAGGATCGACAGCGTACCCTCGTGGATGACCACGCGATCACGCAGCAACCGTACCTTGGCGCCGCGCTCGACCTTGCCCGACGAGATGACGCAACCGGCCACCTTGCCCTGCTTCGAGATGTCGAACACCTTCTTGATGTTGGCGTAGCCGAGGAAGGTTTCCTTCTTGGTCGGCGCGAGCAGACCCGACATGGCGCCTTTTACGTCGTCCACCAAGTCGTAGATGATGTTGTAGTAGCGGATTTCGATGCCCTGCTGGTCGGCCAATTGCTTGGCCTGCAGATTGGCACGTACGTTGAAGCCGACGATGATCGCCTTCGACGCATTGGCCAAAGCCACGTCCGATTCGGTAATCTGGCCCACAGCCGAGTGGACGATACGCGCCGAAACTTCGTCGTTGCCGGCTTTGGCGAGTGCGCCACCGATAGCTTCGACGGAGCCCTGCACATCGCCCTTGACGACCATCGGGAATTCTTTGCGGCCAGCGTCCTTCAGCTGCTGCATCATGCCTTCGAGCGTCCGCGTCGATGTCGACACGCCGAGCGTGTCACGGCGCTTGCGGATGCGGTAGTCGGTGATCTCGCGAGCGCGCGCTTCGCTCTCGACCACGGCGAATTGATCGCCGGCTTCAGGCGCGCTGTCGAAACCGAGGATCTCGACCGGCACCGACGGGCCGGCTTCCGGAACCTGATCACCGAGGTCGTCGATGAGGGCGCGAACGCGTCCCCAGGCCATGCCGGCGACGACGATGTTGCCGATTTCGAGTGTACCGCGTTGCACAAGCACAGTTCCAACCGGGCCGCGGCCACGTTCGAGCTTGGCTTCGATGACATAGCCTTCGGCCGAGCGATCCGGGTTCGCCTTCAGCTGCAACACTTCTGCTTGCAGCGCGATGGTTTCGAGTAGCTTGTCGAGATTGGTGCCTTTCAATGCCGAAACCGGCACTTCCAGCGTATCCCCGCCCATGCTTTCGACGACGATCTCGTGCTGCAACAATTCGGTTCGCACGCGCTTGGGATCGGCGCCCGGCTTGTCGATTTTGTTGATGGCGACGATGATCGGCACCTTGGCGGCTTTGGCGTGATTGATGGCCTCGACCGTCTGCGGCATGACACCGTCATCGGCTGCGACCACGAGAATGACGATATCCGTCACCTTGGCGCCGCGCGCACGCATGGCCGTGAAAGCCTCGTGACCGGGCGTATCGATGAAAGTGATCATCGCGCCCGAATCGGTCATGACCTGGTACGCGCCGATATGCTGCGTAATGCCACCGGCTTCGCCATCGACGACCGACGTCTTGCGGATCGCATCGAGCAGCGAGGTCTTGCCGTGGTCGACGTGGCCCATGATGGTGACGACAGGCGCGCGCGGCTCCTGTTCTTCATCAACCACTTCGGCCTTGATGAAGCCGTCGAGAACATCGGATTCGGACACCCGCTTCACGGTGTGGCCGAAGTCGGTGACGATCAACTCGGCCGTGTCGGCGTCGACGACATCGTTGATCTTGTGCATCGTTCCCTGTTTCATCAGGTACTTGATGATATCGACCGCACGCTCGGTCATGCGGTTGGCGAGTTCCTGAATGGTGATCGCTTCCGGAACCACCACCTCGCGCATGACCTTGTCACGGGCCTGCTGGACGCCCATCGCCTTGAGTTTGATTTTTTCGTTGCGACGGCGCAGCGACGCAAGCGACCGTTCGCGCTGATTTTCGTTCAGCGCGTTGTTGATCGTCAGACGGCCGCGCTCTTTCTTCTCTTCGGGAGCCTTTTCGGGCGCCTTGACGAAGATCTTGATGCCGCCCTTTTTGACGACACGGACTTCGTCCTCGGCGGTTCCGCCGGCTTCACGGTCACGCGTCGGCGCGCGTGACGGCGCACTGGTGCGTCGGTTGGGGCCAACTTCATTCGGCGCTCGCCCGGCGAGTGCCGCCGGTGGACCACCCGGTCCGCGATTGTCG
>JANOAW010000151.1:0-4440 GCA_031411355.1 Hyphomicrobiaceae bacterium
GCCAGAGCGTTCCCTCGAGATCGAGATAGTTGGTCGGCTCGTCGAGCAGCAGGATTTCCGGTTCGAGAAACAGCACGGAAGCAAGGGCGACCCGCATCCGCCAGCCGCCAGAAAATTCGCGGCAGGCTCGGTTCTGGGCGGCCTCGTCGAAGCCCAATCCCGACAGGATGGTGGCGGCACGCGCCGGCGCCGCATGCGCATCGATGTCGGCAAGGCGGGTGTGGATGTCGGCGATGCGTTGCGGCGCCGTCGCCGTTTCGGCCTCGGCGAGTAAATTCGCGCGCTCGGTATCGGCGGCCAGGACCCAATCGATCAACGTCGTGTCGTCGCCGGGCGCTTCCTGTTGCACATAGCCGATGCGGGCTCCCTTCGCGAGCGAAATGGACCCGTCATCGGGCGCGATCTCGCCCGTGATCAGACGCAACAGCGTCGTCTTGCCGGTACCGTTGCGGCCGACGAGGCCGACCTTGTGACCGGTCGGGACGGCAACGGTCGTGGCATCGAGAATCAAGCGTCCTTCGATGCGGTAGGTGAGGTCGTTGATGTGCAGCATGGCCGCTGCGGATAGCCTGCATCGCCCGCGGTGTCACGGGGTCCAACAACATGGGCCATACGAAGATGCGCCGAGCGAGGCACCAGCGTCTTTGTTTGGCGCATTTTCTACACCAAACCGGTGTCCACTTTGGTGGAAATGTTTTAGGATCTCACTCGCAAGGAGCGCGGATCGTAGGGCGCAGACAACGATGCCTCGACCGGCACACGCTCGCCCGCGACGTCCACTTCGACAATCCGTGAGGCAAGCGTCGCGTCGGTCAAGCGTTCACCCTGCGGGGCGGCGGCGCGTGCGTCGATCAACGCAAGCATGACAACGCGATCCAGGTGCGCGCCGAAGCCGGCTGACGTGACTTCGCCGGCGGGCTTGCCATCGACGGTCACGAACTCGCCGCCCCAGGCGATCGGTGCGTCGTCGCGTTTCGCAACCAGCGAAACTATGCGCCGATGCGGCGGTGATGTGCGCTCAGCGAGCACGGCGTCGCGGCCGATGAAGCCGCCGGGCTTGTCGATTGCAACGGCGAAACTCAGTCCGGCTTGCGCCGGCGTGACGTCGGGTGTCAGCTCGCGGCCCCAGGCGCGATACCCCTTTTCGAGACGCAAGCCTTCGAGGGCATAGTAGCCCGCGTCCATCAACCCGAGTTCGCCACCGGCTGCGTGCAACGTGTCGTAGACGAGCGTCGCAAATTCGACCGGTACGAACAGCTCCCAACCAAGTTCGCCGACGTAGGTGCGTCGTGACGCGAAGGCCGAGCCGTAGCCGATGTCGATGCGGCGGATGGCGCCGAAGGGAAAGGCAGCCGGGTCGAAATTGCTTGCCGAGACGCGCCGGAGAAGCTCGCGCGATTTTGGTCCCATCAGCGCGAGTACGGCGTAGCTGGATGTCACATCCGAGATCGTCGCGCGTGCGTCAGCTGCGAACCGGCGCTGGATGTAGTCGGCATCGCGGACGGCCTGTGCCGTGCCGGTGACGAATAAAAATTCGTCGTCGGCGATGCGCGCGATCGTGACATCGCTCTCGTATCCGCCGCGTGCATTGAGCAGGCCCGTGTAAACGCTTTGACCGACGGGTACGGCGATATCGTTCGCGCACAGGCGCTGCAATTCGCGTTCGGCGTCTTTGCCCTTGATCGACAACTTGCCGAACGATGTCATATCGAACAGCGCCACGGCTTCGCGCGCGGCAAGCTGCTCGGCTGCGTGCCAGGCAAACCAATTCTGACGGCCCCAGCCATAGCTGATTTCACGCGTCGCGCCGGGGGGCGCAAACACGTTCGGTCGTTCCCAGCCCATTTTCGAGCCCCACATGGCGCCCTTGGCATCGAGGCGATCGAACAGCGGTGACCGCCGCAGCGGACGCGCGCTTTCGAACTCACGATTGGGCCACGGCATCACGTAATGCAGACCGAGCACCTCGCTGACGCGGTCCTTCAAAAGCGCGCCGTTGATGTTGAAATTACCGAAACGACGCACGTCGACAGGCCAGAGATCCATCTGCGGCTCGCCCTTGTCGATCCAATCCGCAAGCGCCATGCCCGCCCCGCCTGACGAGGCGATGCCCATTGAATTAAATCCACCGCACACGAATAATCCGGCGACGCCCGGTGCCTCACCCATGATGTAGTTGTTGTCGGCGGTGAAACTCTCAGGCCCGTTGACGAACTGCTTCACCTCGGCTGTCTCCAAGGCCGGTACGCGGCGGATAGCGTTGGTCATGAGGATTTCGAACTGATCCCAATCGTCCGGCAACAGCTGAAATTCGAATGGTTCGGGAATCCCGCCCATGCCCCATGGTTTCGCCTTTGGTTCGAAGCCGCCCATCAGCAAGCCGCCGACTTCCTCTTTGAAATAGATGTACCCATCGGGATCGCGCAAACACGGCAGATCCGTATGCACGCCGGGAATTTTGCCGGTCACGACGTACATGTGAACTCAGGCGTGCAGCGGCATCGGCACGCCGACGGAACCGGCGAGAGCACGCGACCACATTCCGCCCGCGATGACGACCACGTCGGCACTGATCCTGCCGGCGGTCGTCTCGACGCCGCGCGCCCGACCAGCTGCAACGTCGAGGCTGACGACTTTGGTCTGTTCGAAGATCTTTACCCCGCGCTGCCGGGCGCCCTTGGCCAACGCTTGCGTGATGTCGGTCGGATTGGCCTTGCCGTCGGCCGGCAACCATGCCGCGCCGACAAGGTCGTCGGTGTGCATGACTGGATATCGGTCACCAGCCTCACGCGGACTGATCAGCTCACAGATCACACCTTGTGCCTTGGCTGCTGCGGCAAGGCGATTCAACAATGTCATGCGTTCCGGTGTGCGCGCAACGGTGAGTGAACCACACTGCTTCCAGCCCGTCGCCTGCCCCGTCTCGGCTTCGAGACTTGCGTAGAGTTGCGTCGAATACCGGATCAGCTTGGTCAATGATCCGTGGCCGCGCAATTGCCCGACGAGACCAGCCGCATGCCAAGTGGTGCCCCCGGACAGTCGTCCCTGCTCGAGAAGCACGACGTCTTTCCAACCGAGCTTGGCCAAATGGTAGGCGATCGAGCAGCCGGCGATACCGCCTCCGATGACGACGGCGCGGGCAGCGGTTGGGATGGTTGTCATCAGCGTGGATCCGAACGGGTGTCGGCGCACACCTGCCACGGCCGGACCACGGCGTCATCGGGAAAGCGTCCCCACCGAGGGGATACCGCCGCGACGGGTCGTCAGCCTTGGGCGCGTGGATCGGCCGCGTCGTCTATGGTGAGGTCGATGCGATTGCGGCCTCCCCAGGTGTCACGCTTCAGAGTGCCGGCGACATGAATCGGCATGCCGTTCGAGGACATCAACAGGTCGCCCAGCGGCTGGCCGACACACCGAAAACAAACGGCATCGAGACGTGAGCCGTCGCCGCCTTCGAGCGTGCAGCGCAGATGGTTTTCGCCCATTGTCTTGACGAATTTCACGCGGTGAGCCGGGAACACGAAACGCGGTGTCGGGTTGCCCTGACCATAGGGACCGGCACGTTCGAGCAGCTCGATGAGGCTCTCGTCGACACTGGCCGGCGTCAAGGCGCCGTCGACGTCCAAGGAAATCGAAAGTCGCGCATCGGTCGCGACCGTCTGCAGGGCACCGATGAGGTGGGACCGCAGCAGCTCGAACTTGTCGCGAGACACGGTCAGGCCCGCCGCCATGGCGTGGCCGCCGCCCTTCTGGAGCAAACCTTGCGTGACCGCCACGCGGACGGCTGATCCGATGTCGACGCCACTGACGGACCGGAGCGACCCCGTGCCAACGTCTTTTGGCATGCCACCCTCACCGGTACTCCAGGCGATCACGCAGGACGGCCGGCGGAAGCGGTCCGTCAGTCGCGACGAGACGAGACCGACGACACCTTTGTGCCACCGCTCGGAGCCGAGCATCAGGATCGGCAGATCCGGCTCAGCGTCGACGGCCTGTTCAGCCATCGCCATCGCCTCGGCCAGCATGTCGGCTTCGATGGCACGCCGCTCGCGATTGAGTTTGTCGAGCAGGGTTGCGATTTTAGCGGCTTCCATGGAATTTTCGAGTGCCAGCAACTTGGATCCGAGTCCCGAATCGCCGATGCGACCACCCGCGTTGATGCGCGGCCCGAGTACGAAACCGAGATGATAGGTGTTGGGCGTTTGATCGAGGCCGGCTGCATCGAACAATGCGGATAAGCCGATATTGGCGCGCGACTTCATCACCTGCAGACCTTTGGTGACGTACGCCCGATTGAGCCCCTTCAGCGGCACCACGTCGCACACCGTCGCAAGAGCGACCATGTCGAGCATCGACAACAGGTCCGGTGCCGTATTCGCCTGATAATGACCACGACCACGCAATTCGCGCGTCACAGCGACGAGGACCAGAAACACGACA
>JANOAW010000152.1:0-2020 GCA_031411355.1 Hyphomicrobiaceae bacterium
GATCTCGATGCTCTTGCCGGGCTCGGGGGGCGTTGCATGCAGGTAGGCGATTGGTTCGGCAACCGTCGGCATATCCCGCATGTGGCACTTCCTGGAGTTGACGTTCACGTCAATCGATAGCGCACGCAGCGACGCGAGCATAGGCCGTTGCTGCATAGCCCGCGGGCGTCGTGGGTATGGGTGCCATTGATGGATGCCCGTTGTTCTAAGCCCGTTGTTGTATGCCCGTGCAGTACCCAATACGTCGATTTTCCGATACAGGGTCGCCGGGCCTAGCGTCGTGGGCGCAACGAGGTGTCCGATGGTCTCGGTGATGTTCGCAGTCGGCGTGCTGATCGGCGCGATCCTGCTCGCGGCTTTAGCGTTGTCGCTCGCTGTGCCCGCGCGCCGGATCTGGCCGACACCGGGCGATGGCAGCTGGCAAGGCTATGTCTGGTGGCCATTGTTTCGTGGCCTCAATACATTAACCGCCGCGTCGGCAATTGCCAGCTTGTGGGAGCGGACGCCGGTGCTCGGGCTCTCGGCTGATCTACGGTTGGCTGCCGTTGCTGCCCTGGCTGGGGCTGTGGCGCTGTTCTACTATGCCTTCCGCGTCCTCGGTCGTGACAATAGTTATTGCGCGACTGACGGGCTCGTGACGGGCGGGATCTATAGGTGGACCCGCAATCCCCAGAACGCCATGCTGATCGTCGTCTATGGCTGCATCGCGCTTGCCGCTGACAGCGCCCCGGTGTTCGTGCTGTGCGCTGTCATGATGACGGTCTATGGCTTGATGGTGATGTGCGAAGAGCCGTGGCTTGCCGTGCACTATGGCGATGCCTATCGCCGGTATTGCCGGCGTGTGCCGCGGTTTTTCCATTGGCGCCGGGCGCTCGTCACGATCAGGGCCCTGCTGGCGTCGCGTGCGCGCAAGCCGCTCAGCCCGGCATAGCGTACGTGGCCACGGCGTGCGCGACCAAGGCATCGCTCCCCTCGACGGTCAGGCTGATTTCGGCGACAATTAATCGCCGGCCGCATTTGATGAGATCGATCTGGCCGATCACGTCGCCCGGTTTCGGCCGCCTCATGAAATTCAAATTGATGTTGGTCGTCACGGCTTGCAAGCCATCCAGCCCCATTCGCGCCAGGATCGCCACATAGGCGCCATAATCGGCGAGCGTGAACATCGCCGGTCCCGACACGGTCCCACCCGGGCGCAAGTTTTTGGGATGAGCCTTGAGACGGACGCGGGCGCCATGTTCCGTCAGAGTGTCGATGAAAAGGACGCGGCCGCCGAAATGTATTTCTGGAAAATGTACGTCGATGATCTGGTCTATTTCCTCGACCGTGCGTTTAGAATCGAGTGAACGTGAGCGCATCTCGGCCTCAGTGTGGTCATGTCGGTGTGCGCATAACGGGCAGAACAACAGGCGCCGTCAACCGGCCCCAAGGAGATGATCGACATGCTGCGGTCCATGAAAACAGTTTTCTTCGCTGCCGCTTTCGCGCTTGCAGTCGGCGTTGTCGCCGTCGGTTCGGGATCGCCCGCATCAGCCGCGAGTGACATGATTCAACAGGTGAAATTGAGCGAGAAGTCGGTCGAAGGCTTCATCGCCGCCCAAAAGGACATGGCAAAGGTCGCCGAGAAGGTTCAGGGCTCAACCGCAGAAAAGATCGAGCCCAAAATCCAGGCTGAGCTCGAGGATGTGGCGAAAAAGCACGGGTTCAAAGATTTCGCCGAGTATGACGACGTGGCCGCGAACATCTCGATGGTGATGGCCGGCATCGATCCGCAGACGGGTGCTTTCACCGATCCGACGGACGCGATAAAGAAAGAAATCGAAGAAGTGAAGGCCGACAAGACCATCAAAGAGGCCGACAAGAAGCAGATGCTCGATGAACTGGCCGAGGCGTTGAAAGTGACACAGCCCATCCAGTTCAAAGAAAATATCGAGCTCGTGAAGAAGTTTCGCGAGAAGATCGACGCCGTTCTGCAATGACACGATCCATGCCGTGAGGTCAGCGCGCCCGGCGATCATAT
>JANOAW010000153.1:0-1986 GCA_031411355.1 Hyphomicrobiaceae bacterium
CTCATAGGTGGGAAAATGATCGCCGGATTGACGGACGCGGGGTGGGGACGTTGCGGACGGTATGAAAAACAAAATCGCGGTCAATGACCGCGGTGGGATTGTTTTGGCCACTTCGCGGCACGTCTGCGACGCGACCTGGCCAGCTGCCTACTTGGTGGGACTGCGCCGGACGACCCAGTCGACAATGGCGTCATCGTCGTCGCCGAGGCGCCAGACCAGGGCAAGGAACTCGGCGGGAAAAATGTCGTGTTGCTGGAAAAAGGAGCGGTCGCCGCCGCAGCAAAACATGAGGGACGCGGGCAGTTCGCCGCGGAGCTTTGCGCGGGCCTTCGGAATCAGCCGCGGGAGCCAGGCGAGGCCGCGGACGGCGGCGGTTTTGGGCGGCAGGGTGCCGGCGTCGAGGACGACGGCAAGGGCGAGGCCGCCCTGGACGTTGAGGAAGTAGTCGCGCCGCACGGCTTCGATGGCGAGGGCGGTCTCGCCGTCGGGTTCGCCGTAGTTGTTGCGGTCCTCGGCGTAATCGTAGAGGTGCTGGGTGGTAAGGCCGTTCGCCGAGAGAAAGGCGATCTCCTCGGGCGAGAAGAATTTTTCGGGTCCGCGTTTGCCGCTGGAGTAGCGGGCGACGGCTTGCTCAAAGAGCGCGTGAAACTTGCGGGCGAAGTCGTAGTGTTTCATAGGGCACAGCGAAAGAGTGGAGGCACTCCGGGCCGGCTAGGTCGCGGCCGGGCGGAAGTCGATCAGGCGCTTGAAGCGGTCGACTTTGTCCACGACGACGTCGAGGCGGCCGTTGAGCGCGAATTTTTTCTTCGTCTTGCGGCCGACCAGCACCGTGCCGTCGTCCGTTGGGACGTAGCGGTCGTCCGTGAGGGCGTTGGTGCTGATGAACCCGAAGGTCATCGACTCGACGAGTTCGATGAAGAAGCCGTTGGGGCGCACGTCGGTGATGACGGCGGCGAATTTCGTGCGCGGAGACTTGTCGAGTTCGCGCTCGAAGAATTCGAGGAGCTTGATCTTGACGCTCTCGCGCTCGGCCTCGGCGCTCGTGATTTCGGTCTGGCTGATGTGTTCGCCGAGCGCCTGGATGCGCGCGAGGTCGTAACGGGCATTGCGCGCGGGAGGGATGGCGTGGCCCTTGTGCTTTTCGAGATAGGTGTCGAAGACGCGGTGGACGACGAGGTCGGCGTAGCGGCGGATCGGAGACGTGAAGTGGGTGTAGTCGTTTTTCGCGAGGCCGTAGTGGCCGTCGGGCGTGGCGCGGTAGGCGGCTTTTTTCAGGCTGCGCAGGAGCTGCGTGCGCAAGGTGTAGCCCTGGGGGTGGGCAGCGAGGGTGACGAGGAGTTTGACGATCTCCTCGCGGTGCGTGAGGTCGCCAACGGGGATGTCGAAGGAGCCGAGGAGGTCGCGGAATTCCTCGAGTTTTTCGACGTCGGGTTCGTCGTGGACGCGGTAGAGCGAGGGCAGCTGGTGCGTGCGCGTCAGGCGGGCGACGGCTTCATTCGCGGCGAGCATGAATTCCTCGATGAGCTGGTGGCTTTCGTCGTGCTCGATTTTTTCGAGTCGGTCGGCGTAGCCCTGCTCGTCGACGTAGATTTTCGTCTCGGGCATGTCGAGGTCGAGGCTGCCGTGGGCCATGCGGTCCTTGCGGAGGCGGGCGGCGATTTTCCAGAGGGCGCGGCACCAGGTTTGGAGATCGTGGAGTTCGGCGTCGGTGAGGTCGCGGAGGGCGCGGCCGGTGGAGCCGGTCTGGTGCTTCGCGGGAAGCGGGAGGGCGCGGATCTTCGCGAGGTCGTCCTCAAACATGAAGGCGTAGGCCTGTTTGTAGGTGAGCCGCTTGCGGCTGCGGATGACGGTGTTGGCGTAAGTGGTATCCTTGAGGCGGCCGTTCTTGGCGAAGGTGAGGAAGACGGCTTTGCACAACCGGTCCTGCGCCTCGACGAGAGAACAGAGGCCGTTGGAGAGTTTTTCCGGGAGCATCGGGATCACCAC
>JANOAW010000154.1:0-2326 GCA_031411355.1 Hyphomicrobiaceae bacterium
CTGTTTTGCCGGATCGGTTTCACGCGCAAAGGCGTCGCGCAGCTCTTCCATCTTGGCGTCACACGGCCAGCCGAACATCGCCTTTTCGCAGGAAGAATTGAGGAAGCCGGTCGAGACGGGATTGAGCACGTCGACTGAACCCCAGGAGGTCAGGAATGCGTGCCAGCCGCCGGCTGAGGGCGCGTCTTTCTTGGTGCGACGGCCGACCAGCGTCTGCCAATCCATCGACTGCAGGTCGACTTTGAAGCCGGCCTTTTCCATCTGCGCCTTGGCGACGGTTGCGAGATTGGTCAGCGAGGGCAGGTCGGTCGATTGCATGAGCACGATTGGCGTGCCGTCATAGCCGGCCTCCTTCAGGAGTTGCGCCGCCTTAGCCGTGTCGCCGAATTTGTCGTCCCAGCCGACGGTCGATTCGAGTGGCGTGCCACAGGGCCAGAGGGATTTGCACTCGCGGTACCACTTTGCATCGCCGACGGTCGCGTCGAGAAAATCCTTTTGTGAAAAGGCGTAGGCCAAGGCCTGGCGTACTTTCGGATTGTCGAAGGGCTTGTGCAGCGTATTGAAGCGAAAGGCATACTGTCGGCCCTGTGTGGCGACCGTCTTCATCGCGATGTTGGGGTCCTTGGCCAACAAGCCCACGAGATCGTGGGTCGGCGCCTCGACGAAATCGACCTCGCCGTTGAGCAGTGCGTTCACCTGCGTCTGAGCGTCGGCGATGGTCACCCATTCCACGCGATCGACTTTGACGACCTTCCCGCCAGCGAGGCCGCTGGCCGGTTCCGCACGGGGCTTATAGGCGCCGTTCTAGAGGTACACTGCTTTTTCGCCGGGTTTCCACTCGTCCCGCTTAAACACGAACGGACCCGAGCCCGTGGTGTCGTCGATCTGCTTTTGCGGGTCCGTGTCGGCAACCCGTTTCGGCATCATGAAGGCGACGTTCGACGATGGCTTGCCGAGCGATTCGAGCACCAGGCCGTAGGGTTCCTTGAGCGTCATCGCGAACGTTTTCGGGTCGACCGCTTTCCACTCGGCGACGAGGCCGACCAGCTTTTGACCCATCGTGTCGCGCGCGCCCCAGCGTTTGAGCGAGGCGATGCAATCCTCAGCGGTCACCGGCTGGCCGTCGTGCCAGGCAAGGCCGTCACGCAGCTTGAATGTCCAGGTCTTCTTGTCGTCAGAGACGGTCCAGGTATCGACCATTTGCGGCTTGACCTGCAGGTCCTCGTCGAGTGCGAACAGCACGTCGTAGATCATGTAGCCGTGGTTCAACGAGATCAGCGCGGTGGTCCAGATGGGATCGATGATCTTCAAGTCCGAGTGCATCACCGCTTTGAACGTGGACTGTGCTTGAACCTGGTGTGGCATGCTCACGAGACCGGCCGACGCCGTCAACGCTGCAACTGCGACGGCGATGAGACTTCGGCGCATGGGGCTCTCCGTGGTGGACCCGATAAGTAGCGTACGGACCGTGCCCCGCTGTCAATGGCCTTCATCAGACGGTTGCAGCGGCGGCGCGGACGGCTATAGGGTCTGACATGAGGATGAACGGGCCGGCACCAAGCCGAAGGTCCGACTCGGGAGAGATCGCATGTCCGACAAAACCTATGCCGTTCCGGCCGAGTGGTCTGCCAAGTCGTGGGTGGACAACGAAAAATATCTCGCCATGTACAAGCGCTCGGTCGAAGATCCAGCCGGCTTCTGGGGCGAGATGGGCAAGCGACTCGACTGGATCAAGCCGTATACAACTGTGAAGAATACCTCCTTCGCGCCCGGCGCCGTTTCGATCAAATGGTACGAGGACGGCACATTGAACGTGTCGGTCAACTGCATCGATCGGCATCTGAAGCGTCGCGGCGATCAAGTCGCCATCATCTGGGAAGGTGACGATCCAACGCAGGACGACAAGATCACGTACCGGCAACTTTACGAGCGCGTGTGCAAATTCGCCAATGTGCTGAAAGCCAACGGCGTCAAGAAGGGCGACCGGGTCACCATTTATCTGCCGATGATCCCCGAAGCGACCTACGCTATGCTGGCGTGCGCCCGCATCGGCGCGGTGCATTCGATCGTATTTGGCGGCTTTTCGGCCGATAGCCTCGCCGACCGCATCGACGGCTGCGACAGCAAGTTCGTGATCACGGCGGATGAGGGCATGCGGGGCGGTAAAGCCGTGCCGTTGAAGAAAAACTGCGACGACGCCTTGAAGAAGACCAAGGGCGGCGAGAAGGTTCTCGTGGTCCGGCGCACCGGTGTTACCGTTGCCTGGACTCCCGGCCGGGACATCTGGCTGCACGACGAGCTCATGAAGGCTGCACCTGAATGTGCG
>JANOAW010000155.1:0-1998 GCA_031411355.1 Hyphomicrobiaceae bacterium
ACGGTCAGAAGCAGGCGCTGTTCGGTGTCAACATCGATATCCCCGACAACGCCGTCACCGCCTTCATCGGCGCCTCCGGCTGCGGTAAGTCCACACTCCTGCGCTGCCTCAACCGCATGAACGACACCATCCCCGGCGCACGCGTCGAGGGCCAGATCCGCATGGACGGCATCGACATCAACAGCCCCGCCGTCGACCCCGTGCAGGTTCGCACCCGTATCGGCATGGTGTTCCAGAAACCAAACCCGTTCCCGATGTCGATCTACGACAACATCGCCTACGGCCCCCGTACCCACAAACTCGCGACCACCAAATCCGACCTCGACAGCATCGTCGAGAAGTCTCTGCGTGGCGCCGCCCTCTGGGACGAAGTGAAGGACCGCCTCAGGACATCCGGCCTTGGCCTGTCCGGCGGCCAGCAGCAACGTCTGGTCATCGCCCGCACGCTCGCCGTCTCGCCGGCCGTCATCCTGATGGACGAACCGTGCTCGGCGCTCGACCCGATCGCGACAGCCCACATCGAAGCCTTGATCGACGACCTGCGCAAACATACCTGCATCGTCATGGTCACCCACTCGATGGCGCAGGCAGCACGCGTGTCTCAGGTCACGGCCTTCTTCAACATGGGCAAACTGGTCGAGTCCGGCCCCACCGACCAGATCTTCACGGCCCCGAAGCTGGACCAGACGCAGGACTACATCACCGGCCGCTTCGGCTGACCGGGCATCTCTCCGGCCCTGCTTGACGACCAGCCCCCTCCGGCGGCACATGCGGCTCCCCAATCAGGAGCCTGCCATGCCGCAAAAGGAAATGCGCATCGTCCCGAAGCCCTCCGCCGACGCTGTCGTGCTCGAACCTGAAGCCGGCAAGCTGGCGCTCGAAGGACACGGTGACACCACCTATCGCTGTGGCGCCTGCAAGACCCGGTTGATGGATAATGTCAGCCACATGGACGTCTTCCACGGCGAGCATTTTGACGCCGTGAAGTGCCCCAAATGCGGCAAGTTCAACGCGGTCCCGGACGAAGACCATCACCACCATCACTAGCCGGAACAACCTGGAGATCAGACTGGCGCGTTCCAGTCCCGATTCCTGTCTGTTCCCGCTCCGATTCCGTGGCGTTTCGGCGTTCTGTGGATAAGCCCGACTTGTGGATAGTTCTCAGGCCATGACCAGATGGCCGGCGTCGCGGCGCAGCGACAGGTCGACCCGCATCGCGGCCTTGTCAGGATCCATGGCGGCTTCCGCCGGCAGGTAGCGGTCGTGACACAGCACCATATCCGCTTCGATGCCGTCCGACGAAAGCGGCAGGCGCAACCAGTAATGCATCGTGCCATCAGCCATGCGCGTCACGCCCGAGACCGGCATCGCGCGCAGCATCGAGCGCGTCGCCAGCTCCGCCCACATCGCGCCGCCGCGGCACGCGTCGATATCGTCAGCGCACTTGCCGCGCGCTTCGCCGCCGAACATCTGCTGCAGGCCCGTACCCGCCAGACGAAAACGGAATTTGCCTTCCTCGCAGCTCAGCACCGAAACATAGGCGAGCTCGCGATTGATAGCGGGAATGTCGATTTCCGCGCACATGATGAAGTTGCGGCCGTGCAGACGCTTGCGCCACGACTCAAGCACTTTGACCTGCCCCGATGGGGCAGCAACCGACAATTCGTACGACATTCTCTCAGCCCCTTGAGTCCTTTCCGACACGGGCTCGAGGCCCGGCAATCGGTACAGACATCTTTTTTGTTGAACGAGCTTCGAACTGGCCAGCCCGACCGGGTCCGAAACTTTCACTACTGAGGGAGCCGCGTCCCACACACAAAACTTACAATCGGCGGCCCAGTGATTTGCACCACTGCGAGCGACCGTGATTCGGTTCGCGGAGTCGCGCAAGGCCTGATCGCAACCAAATCTTCAGATGAGTCAATAAAGTCCGAATGTGTCTCGTTGCGGCATCGATTCGATCGACGCGATTACTTGCTCAGCTGAGAACTGGACTCA
>JANOAW010000156.1:0-1896 GCA_031411355.1 Hyphomicrobiaceae bacterium
CTTTCGCCCGCGGTGACCTGCCGCTGGGCGCTGTTGCATGGGCGGTCGTGGGCCTCGCTGGCATCACCATCGGCACGCTCTATCAGAAGCGTTATGTGGTGAATGTCGATCTGTGGAGCGGATCCCTCGTGCAGTTTTGTGCGGCGCTGGTGCCGACCGGCTGGCTGGCCTTGTCATTCGAGCACGCGCCGGTGCAATGGACGCCGTCCTTCGTGTTCGCCTTAGCGTGGTTGTGCGTGGTGCTGTCGCTGGGCGCTATCGGTGTGTTGTGGACCTTGATCCAGCGCGGCGCTGCGGCTCGGGTCGCCAGTCTGTTCTACCTCGTCCCACCGGCCACCGCCTTTGAAGCCTGGTTGTTATTCGGCGAGACTCTGCTGGCGCTTCAGATCGCACCTAAAGTCGCTTTCGCGCCGTTGTTCATCATGTGGTTCGGCTACACCTTCTGGCCTAAGCTGCTGGTGACCGTGTTGATCGTATTCTTCCCGATCCTGGTCAACGTTCTACAGTCCATGCGTACCATCGACCGCGATCAGATCAATCTCGCGCGCGCCTATTCGATGTCGCGGGCGCAGATTTTCTGGAAGATCGAATTCCCGGCTTCCATGCCAGCGCTCATGGCCGGTTTGCGGATCGGCGCGACGCTCGCCGTCATCGGCGTCACCGTCGGCGAGCTGGTCGGTGGCAATACTGGCCTTGGGTTTCTCATTACGGCAGGGGAAGGTCAGGGCAACGCGGCGCAGGTCTTCAATGCCATTATTCTCCTGACGCTGATCGGCATTGCGCTCTACGGACTTGTCGCCGCCGTCGAAACTCGCATTCTACATTATATCCCGCGCGTTCAGCGCTGAGCTACGGTGTCTGGCCAACCAGGTGACTGACCTGAGGTCAGGCACCACGCAATCGCAACACGGTGTCCGACCTCGGGTCAGGCACCAAATACGGAGCCCCCCATGGACGCCCCAAAACATCCGACCAAGACGTTTCCAGAAATCCGCCCGGAAACCGTGCACATTCCCGGTGGCAAATCGTTGTCGCAATGGATCGAGAGCCGCACCGCGCGCTATGCCACGCGGTCGCCGGATTGGGACGCGCTGAAATTCCAGGCCGATCTCGATCCGAAATACAAACGGGCGCAGTTGCGGTACATCGGTACCGGCGCGACCGGTGTCGCGGCTGACGACAACGCCATCTCGGCTGAGAACTTCACCCTCACGACCATGATCCTACCGGCTGGTTGTGAAGGGCCGCTGCATCTGCACACGGACGCCGAAGAGGTGTTTTTCATCCTCAAGGGCAACAAGATCCGCATCATGGTCGAGCACGACGGGCAACGGGTGGACACCATGTTGTCCGAGCGGGACTGCATCTCGGTGCCACCGGGCGTCTACCGCGGCCTCGTCAACGAAGGCATCGAGGAAGCTCTGATGTGCGTCATGATCGGCAATCCCAAGCCGGTCACACCAAGCTATCCGCCGGACCATCCTGTGGCCAAGATCAAGCGGACGAAGGCGTGAACCTGTCGGTGTCCGACGGCGGTCGGACACCGTCGCATCGTCCGAGCCATGGCATCTGGCCAGGATCGGGTCCAACGGAGCTATCCCATGAACCCCGCCCACGATCTCCGCGACCGCATCGAAGCGCGCGTCAACCAGGGCCTGCTCGGCCGTTGGTATGTGGCGGCCAAATCGGTGCAGGTGAAAGCCAATGCGCCGTTCGGCACGATGCTGCTCGGGCGCAAGATCGTGCTCTGGCGCGACCAGACCGGCAAAGCGCACGCGCTCGAGGATTTTTGTCCCCATCGGGGCGCACCGCTGTCGCGCGGGGAAGTTCACGAGGGTAACATCGCCTGCCGCTATCACGGTGTCGTGCTCGACGGCGCGGGCACGATCCTGCGCG
>JANOAW010000157.1:0-5951 GCA_031411355.1 Hyphomicrobiaceae bacterium
TCGAGCGGGAAAAACGGATTGTGTGCGACCTCCCAGAGGTGGCCGTCGGGATCCGCGAAATAGCCCGCATACCCGCCCCAGACCACACGTCGCGTCGATTTCGTCACGCGTGCCCCGCATGCGGTCGCGTGGGCCATCAGCGCGTCGACGTCGGCTTCGGTACGGCAGTTGTAGGCGATCGACACGCCTGCAAACCCGACCGGCGCGTCTGCGACCAACGCATCCTGCGCCAACGCGCGGCGCCCATAGAGGGCCAGGATCAGGCCACCGGCCTGAAAGAACGTCACCTCAGGCGTGCTTGCTGCACCGGCGACAAAGCCGAGCGCTTCATAGAACGTTCGCGCACGCGCCATGTCGGCCACCCCAAGGGTGATGATGGACAGTCGTGGTTCGAAGGCCATGCGTGTCTCACTGGCTGGGTGAATTTGACTATTGTCAGGATGCAAGCCCATCCTTATCCCTTCGTCGTAAGTCCTGTCGACCTGTGGACGAAACGGCGCAAGTCATTGACCGATCGGGCTCGATCCGTCAGTCTATGTGACAGCTTCTCCCGTGGCGTCGTTTCTGCCGTGGCATCGTCGCCTCGGTTCCGGTTGCCGCGTCCTAGCGCGTCTTCGCGTATGTATTTCGAGTATGTACCATGCGTGTCATCGATCACACCGATCAGGCAGGACGAACCGGCTCGATCGCCGATCTCGCGATCGTCCGCCGCGCCGGCATCGACGATTATTCCGACATCCGATATGTGCATGTCGCCGCTTTTAAATCCGGCACCGCGCCGCAACTCTCGGATTCTGAGATCAAAGCGTTCGTCGATCACGTCAATTCCCCCGAGTATGCCGACGTCCTGCAGCGGATGGACATGCTGGTCGCGATCGTGAACGGGCAGCTCGTCGGAACAGCGGCCTGGTGTGCCGGCGACGACAGCGGGTCGAGTGCCCGCATCAGCTCGGTGTTCGTCGATCCGATGTTTACCGGCTGCGGCATCGGCCGCCGTCTGGTGGGGGAGATCGAGCGCCGGGCGGCCGACGCCGGCTTCGAACGCTTCACCATCCGTGCGACAGCCAATGCCGTCGCGTTTTTCCAAGGTCTCGGGTACGAAGTCGCCTCGCACGGGATCGGCTCGATCTCTGCGGCGGATGGCACCATGCCGGTGACGTTCCTGCGTAAGTTGGCGCCCGTGGCCGTCGTTGCGGCCTGATCGATCGCTCGCTGCTCCCGCAACACGGGAACATGCGACGCCGTGACATGGCGACGTGCCGGGGATCATTGTCGATTGAACCGTGATCGAGAGCGCGCGCGCCCATGATGTAGCGTGTGCTGTCTTCGCCCAGGGGTTACGCCTCATGAAGAGCTACGCGATCGCCGCCATTCCCGGCGATGGGATCGGCACCGAAGTCATTTCGGCCGGCGTCGAGGTGCTCGAGGCTTTGGCCGCGCGCGACGGCACGTTTGCCTTCAAGTTCGACCACTTCGACTGGGGCGGCGAATATTACAAGAAACACGGTGTCATGATGCCGGCCAATGGTCGCGACATGATCCAGGGCCACGACGCCATTCTGTTCGGCTCGGCCGGACATCCCGAGATACCCGATCACATCACGCTCTGGGGCTTGCGGCTCGCAATCTGTCAGCCCTTCGATCAGTATGCCAACGTTCGCCCGACCCGCATCCTGCCGGGTATCACAAGCCCTCTGCGCAACGTCTCCGGACCCGAGCTGGACTGGGTGATCGTGCGTGAAAACTCCGAGGGTGAATACGCCGGTGTCGGTGGCCGGGTCCATAAGGGCCTGCCGCTCGAGGTCGCGACGGACGTCTCGATCATGACCAGATCCGGAGTCGAGCGCATCATGCGCTTCGCCTTCGATCTCGCCCGGTCACGGCCGAGAAAACGGCTGGCCGTCGTGACCAAATCCAATGCCCAGCGGCACGCCATGGTCATGTGGGACGAGATCGCGTCCGAGGTGGCCGCCGATTTTAAAGACGTGACGTGGGACAAGATGCTGGTCGACGCCATGACCATGCGAATGGTCATGAAACCGGCGTCGATCGACACGGTCGTCGCGACCAACCTGCACGCCGACGTTTTGTCCGACCTCGCGGCGGCTCTCGCCGGATCGCTCGGTATCGCGCCGACCGCCAACCTCAATCCCGAGCGGACCTATCCCTCGATGTTCGAACCGATCCACGGTTCGGCCTTCGACATCGTCGGCAAAGGCATCGCCAATCCGATCGGCACGTTCTGGTCTTGCGTGATGTTGCTCGATCACATCGGCGAAGGCAAAGCCGCAGCCCGTTTGATGCGCGCCATCGAGCGCGTGACCGGCGACAAGCGCCTGCACACCCCCGACCTTGGTGGCGTGGCGACAACGCGGCAAGTGACAGATGCTGTCTGTGCGGCACTGCTCGGCGACAACGCCTGACGTGCCGACAGCACTCGACATCGCATGCCGGCACACCGATCTTTGGAGATTGCCATGCTTCGCCGCCGTTCTGTCATCTCGTTGCTTGCAGCGGCCATGTCGCCCCTGCTCGCGCCAGCCGGTCACGCCCAGGAGGCGTTTCCGACCAAGACCATCACGCTGATCGTGCCCGCGGCCGCCGGTGGTCCGACGGATACCGTCGCCCGGCTGGTGGCTGAATCGATGGGCAAAACCTTGGGCCAATCGGTGGTCGTCGAGAATATCGCTGGCGCCGGTGGTACGGTCGGCATGGCGCGGGTGTCGAAGGCACCGGCGGATGGGTATACCATTGCCGTCTGGCACATCGCGCAGGCAACCGCGCCAGCCTTGTATGAAAACATCAAATACGACGTGGTCGGCGATTTCGATCATATCGGGCGCATTACTGACGTGCCGATGACGTTGGTCTCGAAAGCCGCCTTGGAGCCGAAATCCATCGCCGAATTGATTGTCTGGATGAAGCAGACGGGCGACAAGGTCACCTACGGTCACGCCGGCATCGGCTCGGCGTCCCATCTGTGCGCCTTGATGTTGATGAAAGACCTCGGCATCACCATGACCGGCGTCGCGTATCGCGGCACCGGTCCCGCCATGAACGATCTGCTCGGCGGCCAGTTCGACGTCATGTGCGATCAGACGACCAACACCACCAACCAGATCAAGGACGGCAAGATCAAAGGGTTTGCGGTGACGACGAAATTCAAGGTCGCGTCCTTGCCCGAACTGCCGACGCTCGACCAATCCGGAGTCGCCGGTTTCGACGTCTCGGCGTGGCATGCCATGTGGGCACCGAAGGGCGTGCCCAAGCCGATCACGGACAAACTGGTTGCAGCCCTGCAGGCGGCCGCCAAGGATCCGAAGGTGATCGAGCGTTTCGCCAGTCTCGGCACCGAACCCGTCAAAGCCGATCAGGTGTCGCCGGACGCCCTCAAGGCCCACCTCTCGGCCGAGGTGCCGAAATGGGCGGCCGCGATCAAAGCTGCCGGTGTGAAGGGTAATTGACCCGACCGCCCCGGAGGGCCGGTCCTTGTCGGCATTTAGCCGACGCCATGCCTGCGTCTTGTTCAGCCGGCGCAGCCATGGCACATCTCGCACGAGGTCCCGTAGCTCAGCCGGATAGAGCGACAGATTCCTAAGGACGGAAACGGTTTGCTTCACATTGCTATGCTAGAAGTTGCCCAGCAGCGTGGGGGCGCAATGAAGGTACGCGAGGCGATCCGCTTGATTGAGGACGATGGCTGGCTCCATATCGCGACGCGGGGCAGCCATCGTCAATTCAAGCATCCAACCAAACCTGGACGTGTCACCATTGCGGGTAAGGCGTCTGATGATTTGGCGCGGGGCACAGAGCGGAGTATCATGCGGCAAGCTGGATTGGAGGTCGATCCCTGATGCGCTATGCTGTAATCATCGAAAGGGCGCCGGGCAACTACTCGGCTTATGTCCCCGACCTGCCCGGCTGCGTCGCAACGGGCATAACCCTTGCCGAAGTTGAGGTGGAAATTCGCGACGCAATCCGGTTTCACATCGACGGGCTTCGCGAAGACGGACTGCCTGTGCCGGAGGCGACTACGGTTGCGGCAGAGGTGGAGGCGTGAGGGGAGCGGTTTCAATCCGCATGAGATTGCGCTACTCCTACCGCACGTCCCCGTAGCTCAGTGGATAGAGCGGTCGCCTCCTAAGCGACAGGTCGCAAGTTCAAGTCTTGCCGGGGACGCCAGTGCAAACGAAGTGCAAAATGGCTGGTACCGCTATGAAGGCGCACGATTTTTCCTCAAGTTCCTAATCTGTAGGCCGTTGTTTCGAATCCAATCGGGGCCGCCAACTTCACGGCCGCCATCTTTTTAGCGCCGAGCGGGAGCGATTGCCGATTGTCGACAATCGACTAGCGATGTACAACACGAGTCATGTCGTTGCTCGAACCCATCGCCCGCAAATCTGCCGAGAGCCTCGCGCTGGATCGGCTGCGAACTGCGATCGTGTCAGGGGTTTTCGCAGCCGGTGCCCGGCTCACCGAGACGACCCTTGCCGATCAACTGGCGACGTCACGGGCGACCATCCGCACCGCCCTGCACCATCTCGTCGCCGAAGGCTTGGTCGTGCAGGTGCCATATACCGGCTGGATGGTGACCAGCCTGACGGCGACCGACGCCTGGGAGCTGGTGACCTTGCGTGCCAGCTTCGAGAGCCTTGCGGCGTCGCTCGCGGCCGAGCGTGCAACGGTCTCGGCGCGTTCCCACCTCGAAGCGGCCTACGGCACGTTGATCGACAGCGCGTCATCGCGGCGCCCGTCCGCGGCCACGACCGCCGATTTTGCCTTCCACCAATCGATCGTCGCAGCGGCCGGCCATGACCGCCTGGTCGAACATTACCGACGCGTGTCCCAGCAGATCACCATTCTCATCGCGTCCGCGAATGCCTTGCTGACGGACCCTGTGCACCTGGTCGCTCAGCATGAGCCCATCTATTGTGCCATCACGTCCGGCAGGTCCGAGATCGCGGCGTCGTTGGCCCGGCGCCACGTCGAAGACGAGGGTGCCAAGCTGATCGCGCATCTGCGCGCCACCGAGGCCGCATGCCAGGAGACGCCATCGTGAGCACCAAACCGCCCCGCCAGCCAGCCACGGCCACCATTCAAGTCGACGACGATCGCGTCCGTGTGACGGAGTGGCGGTTTCAGCCAGGTGCGGAAACCGGTTGGCATACCCACACGATGGACTACGTCGTCGTGCCGACGGCGACCGGTATGCTCGAGGTCGAAATGCGCGACGGCACGACTATTCGCGCACCGCTCACTCACGGTGTGAGTTACGCCCGCAAAAGCGGGGTCGAACATAACGTCGTCAACGCCAGCAGTCACGACATCGCGTTCGTCGAGATCGAGATCAAGTGACGTCGAGACAGCCTCGATGCAATTTTCACAACGTCCATATGTGCCGCCAACAATCGGAGACCCGACCATGACCCCACTCGACATGAAGCCGAACGAACTCGAATCCTATTGGCTGCCATTCACGCCCAATCGCGCCTTCAAGAAAAAGCCGCGCCTGTTCTCCCGCTCGGAGGGCATGCACTATTATACGCCGGATGGACGCAAACTGATCGATTCGACCGCGGGCTTGTTTTGCACCAACGCCGGCCACACGCGTAAACCGATCGTCGAGGCGATCCAGAAGGCCGCAGCTACTTTGGATTTCGCCCCGCCCTTTCAATACGGCCACCCCGAGCAGTTCAAGTTGTCGTCCCTGCTGACGCTGATGGCGCCCGGCGATCTCGACTATGTGCTGTATGCCAACTCGGGCTCTGAAGCGGTCGACACGGCGCTGAAGGTGGCGCTCGCCTACCACAAGGCTCGTGGCGAGGGCGCCCGCACCCGCTTCATCGGTCGCGAGCGCGGCTACCACGGCGTTTGCTTCGGCGGCATTTCGGTCGGCGGCATGGTCAACAACCGTAAGGCGTTCGGCAACATGCTGACCGGCGTCGATCATC
>JANOAW010000158.1:0-4533 GCA_031411355.1 Hyphomicrobiaceae bacterium
CCGTTTTCGCTCGGGCGGGGCAGATGCCGTCGCCGATTACGAACTGCTGGAAATGATCCTGTTTCGTGTGTTTCCGCGTGGCGACACCAAGCCGATCGCCAAACGCCTGATCAACCGCTTCAAAAGCTTCGCGGAAGTCATCCACGCGCCGGATCACCTGCTGTTGGAAATCGATGGCATTGGACCACGCGCCATCGACGAGTTGCGATTGGTGCGCGCCGCCGCGCTGCGCATGCTGAAACGCAGTCTGGAGCCGTCCAAGAACACGGACAAGACGATCATGTCATCGTGGACGGCGGTGATCGATTATCTGCATGCGGCCCAAGGCTTCGACACCAAGGAAGCCTTCCGCATCCTGTTTCTCGACAAGCGCAACACGCTCATCGCCGACGAGGTGCAACAGCGCGGCACCATCGACCATACGCCCGTCTACGTACGAGAGATCATGTCCCGTGCGCTCTTGCTGTCGGCGACATCGATCATCCTCGTGCACAATCACCCCTCGGGCGATCCGACACCGTCGCGGGCCGACATCGACATGACCAAGGTGATCATCGACGCCGGGCGCGCGCTCAATATCTCTGTGCACGATCACATCATCGTCGGTCGCCAAGGACATGTCAGCATGAAAGCCATGCGCTTGATCTGAGCGTCGTCGCGCCCCCGCCGCTCATCCGCGCTGGCGCAACGAGCGCCCGCGCGGTCTCGTTTCTAGGCTCGACTGGACGTGCTCAGCCCTCACTTCATGGTCGGGATGCTGAAATCGGCCCCATCTTTGATGCCGCTCGGCCAGCGACTGGTGACGGTTTTGGTCTTGGAATAAAAGCGGATCGAGTCCGGGCCATGTTGGTTCAAGTCGCCGAACACGGAGCGTTTCCAGCCGCCGAATGTATAGTAGGCGAGCGGCACCGGGATCGGCACGTTGACGCCGACCATGCCGACCTGCACGCGGGCTGCGAAATCGCGCGCGGTGTCGCCGTCACGGGTGTAGATGGCGACGCCGTTGCCATATTCGTGGTCGTTGGCGAGCGCCAAGCCTTCCTCGTAGTCCTTGGCGCGCACGACCGCCAGCACTGGCCCGAAAATCTCTTCTTTGTAGATGCGCATGTCCTTGGTGACGTTGTCGAACAGGCAGCCGCCAACATAAAAGCCTTTCTCATAGCCCTGCATCTTGAAGCCGCGCCCATCGACCACCAGTTTCGCGCCTTCGGCCACGCCGATATCGACGTAATCTTTGATGCGGGCAGCCGCCTGCGCGGTCACGACCGGGCCGAAATCCGCGTCAGCGGCCGTGGATGGGCCGATCTTCAGGGCCTCGACCCGCGGCACGAGCTTTTTCATCAGCGCATCCGCTGCGGCCTTGCCGACGGGCACCGCCACCGAGATCGCCATGCAGCGTTCGCCAGCCGAGCCATAACCGGCGCCGATCAAGGCATCGACGGCCTGATCCATGTCGGCGTCCGGCATGATGATCATGTGGTTCTTGGCGCCGCCGAAGCATTGCACGCGTTTGCCCGCCGCACAGCCGCGCGAGTAGACATATTCAGCGATCGCCGTGGAGCCGACGAAGCCGACCGCCTGGATGTCGCGATCATCGAGGATGGCGTCGACGGCCACCTTGTCGCCGTTGACGACGTTGAAAATGCCCGGCGGCAAGCCGGCTTCGAGAAACAGTTCGGCCAGCATCATCGGCACGCCCGGGTCACGTTCGGAGGGCTTCAAGATGAAGGCGTTGCCACACGCGATCGCGGGTGCCGCTTTCCAGAGCGGGATCATGGCCGGGAAGTTGAACGGCGTGATACCGGCGACGACGCCGAGCGCCTGGCGCATGGAGTAGATGTCGATGCCGGGGCCGGCGCCCTCGGTGTATTTGCCCTTCATGAGCTGCGGCGCGCCGATGGCGAACTCGACCACCTCGATGCCGCGTTGAATGTCCCCTTTGGCATCCGCAATGGTCTTGCCGTGCTCGCGTGCGAGGCAATCAGCCAGCTTCTCGTTGTCGCGGGCGGCGAGTTCCAGGAATTTCATCAGCACGCGTGCCCGACGCTGTGGGTTGGTCGCAGCCCACGCCGGCTGCGCCTTCAGCGCACTCTCGACGGCCGAACGTACCTCACCTGTGGTCGCGAGCGCGACCTTGCCGCGCACGGATCCGTCCATCGGCTGGAACACGTCGGCGAATTTGCCGGATTTCCCCGCGACACGCTTGCCACCGATGAAATGTCCGTATTCGATCATTGGAAACTCCGCGCAGATCTCGATGAGACGATCGGCGCGGATGTACGGGGGAAGCGGCCGGCTCGCAAGGGCCACATACCAGGTCTCGTCTGCAGCGATCGTCACGCCTTGCCGGCAACCTCGCGCCGCTGAAGACGATAACTCATCCAGCCGAACCAGAGCCCCAGCAATCCGGTGCCGGCATTGATCATGCTCATGGCATTGTCGAAAATGTTCTTGGATGCGATCGCCGACGCCGAACTCGTCGTGGTCACGGGCCGGCCCGACGGCCCCGGCCGGGCAACGCTGCCTTGTACGGGGCTCGATTGAGAGGGGCTCGACTGAGACGTGACGCTACGAGCCGATCGCGCGTGCGCCAATTGTGGCGCATGGCGCGCATATGCCTGATCGAGCACCGGCGTGAAGAACCACAAACCCGCCATGGCGATCATCAGCAGACCCACCAACATCATGACGTAACGCATGCGATGTCCCCAGGAAGCAAACGATAGATACGACGATGGCGTCGACCCAGGCACGGGATGACGCCATCGGTCGGTTTAGGCGGCCTTGAACTTCTCGGCATACTGGCCACGCAGGTCGGCGAACCACGACGGCTCGACAGGGCGCCACCAGATCTTGCTCAACGCATCGCCCGGATAGGCTTCCTGGAAGATGGCGCGGAATTTCTCCGACAGCAGCGGTTGGCTGTCCTTATGGCCGGGATTGTACCCCGAGCCTTCAGCCACTTCTGCCGAACCCTTGGCCGAGTGGATGTACTTGAGGAAGGCATAGGCCTGGTCGATGTTCTTGGCGCCCTTGGTGAGGGCCATGCCGTCGATCCAACCGATGGCGCCCTCCTGCGGGGCCATGTAGGTGATTGGCTGGCCGGCCTTCTTGATGCTGATGGCCGGACCGTCCCAGGTCTGGCCGATGACGCAGCCGTTGGTGATGAAGCCGGCCTTGGTGCTGTCGGCTGAATCCCAGAACTGCTTGATCCAGGGTTTGCGCGCGACGGCTTCCTTGAGCAGCACGTCATAGATCTTCTTCATCTCGTCTTCGGACTTGAAGGCGTTCAGCATGCGGCCGGACGGCAGCTTGCCGGTTGCGTCCATCCACAAACCGATGCCAAGCAGCAGCGAGTGCGGACGACCTTGGACCTTGCCCTTGTATTCGTCTTTCCAGAGCGTGCCGTACGACAGATCCTTGTACTCGATCTTGGTCTGGTCATTGCGGAACGAGATGGCTTCCGTGCCCCAGCAGTGCGGCACCCACATCAGCTTGCCGCCCACCGTCCAATTGGCGCGCGCCGGCGTCAGCAGTGACGGGATCAGGCCGCCGAGATCGAGCTTGGCTTCGTCGAGCGGCTGCAGCACGTCGATGTCGAGAAATTGCGGCGCGCGGTCGTGTGTCGGCATGCACAGATCGAAGCCGGCGCCACGCGTCGCCTGCAGCTTGTTGATCTGCTCTTCGTTCTGCGAGAACGGTGTCAGATTGACTTTGATACCGGTGGCTTTTTCGAAGTTCGGGATCACCGGGTCCGGCAATTCGTCGTCCCAGTTGATGATGCTGAGCGAACCCGACGACGACTGAGCGTCGGCTGAAATCCATGGCCCCATGGCCGCCACGGATGCGCCGGCGAGAAATCCGGTTTTCAAGAATGTGCGTCGGCTGAAATCACGACGCGCGAGCATCGTGAGCTCGGCCTCAGTGCGCTGCTTCTTCGACATTGGGCTCATCCTCCTGGGTCTTTGCCACCGATCGAACCTAGACTGCACATCTATGCGCGGCAAGGTCGTTCGAGCCCCCGCTCACACGTGCGCAACAGACGCGCTTTGACCACCAGTCCAAGTCGGCATATCCTGGTGCACCAAATCGGCTGAAAGTATGTCGACGCATGTCACACGAAGACCATTCACATGACCACGGCCATGATCATGACCACCATGATCACGATGATGGCCACAGCCATCTGACGCCGATCGAAGCACGCGTGAAAGCGCTGGAGAGCATTCTCGTCGGCAAGGGTCTGGTCGATCCAGCCGCGATGGACGCGATCATCGAGACGTATGAAACCAAGATCGGTCCACGCTACGGCGCGCGCGTCGTCGCCAAGGCCTGGGTCGATGCCGACTTCGCGGCGCGATTGCGGGACGATGCCACGGCGGCCATCGCCGAACTCGGCTTCACCGGCCGCCAGGGCGAGCACATGGTGGCCGTCTTCAATACGCCCGACACGCATCACCTTGTCGTCTGCACGCTTTGTTCCTGTTATCCCTGGTCGGTGCTCGGCCTGCCGCCCGTGTGGTACAAATCAGG
>JANOAW010000159.1:0-1702 GCA_031411355.1 Hyphomicrobiaceae bacterium
CGCGAACTGGAGACCGAAATGATCGAGATCGCGACCTTGCCGCTGTTTCTGGCTGCAGCCCTCGTGATCGCAGTTACGCCTGGCCCCGGCATCCTCTATGTCGCCTCCCGCACGTTGGCCGGCGGTCGCTCGGAAGGGCTGGCGTCCTCTTTCGGCACCGGTCTTGGCGGCCTCGTCCACGTGCTTGCGAGCGCGCTCGGGGTGTCAGCGGTCATCATGGCGAGCGCGGATGCATTTACGGCCATGAAATTCGCTGGCGCCGCCTATCTGATCTGGCTCGGCATCCGCGGATTTCGCGATGCCGCCATAGAAATTCCGCCCGAGATGTCCGCCATCGGCGCGCGATCAGCCTTTCGCGACGGCGTCGTGGTCGAGGTGTTCAACCCCAAGACGGCCGCTTTTTTCCTAGCGTTCCTGCCGCAATTCATCGATCCGGGCTCTAACGTCGCGCTGCAGGCGATCACACTCGGTGTGATCAGCGTCGCCCTCAACACCGCAGTCGACGTCATCGTGACACTGCTGGCTGTGCGGGCGCGCGCCGGTATGGCACGCCGCCCCTCGACCATGCGCCGCATCCGGCAAGGCTCGGCCGCCATCATGTGTGGCTTGGGTGGCGCGCTGTTGCTCGCCCGCCGCTGATCGCAATGTCGCTGGATCGGGTCGCGGAAGCCGGTATAATGCCTGCGATAGCTTCGAAACGCCGGCCGGATACGCACACCGCATGACTGCTCTCCCGCCTGCTTCGGCCAAGAAACTCGGCCTCGTCATCGACCTCGACACGTGCGTCGGCTGCCAGGCCTGCGCGACCTCGTGCAAAGAGTGGAATACAGGCGGTTATTCCGCGCCATTGTCAGATATCGATCCATATGGCCGCGATCCTCACGGCGCTTGGCTCAATCGCGTCCACGCCTACGAGGTCGGTGCGGGCGAGGCCTCACGCACGGTGCATTTCCCGCGCTCATGCCTGCATTGCGAGACGCCTGCCTGTGTGACGGTGTGTCCGACAGGGGCGAGCTACAAGCGGGCAGCGGACGGCATCGTGCTCGTCGATCCCGATATGTGTATCGGCTGCAAATTGTGTTCGTGGGCCTGTCCGTACGGCGCGCGCGAGTATGATGCAGCCGACGGTGTCATGAAGAAATGCACACTCTGCGTCGATCGCATCTACAATGAGCACATCCCCGAGGCTGACCGCATTCCAGCGTGTGTGCGCGCCTGCCCGACCGGCGCGCGCCACTTCGGCGATCTCGGCGATCCGACGTCGGCGGTTTCGATGCTCGTCGAGGCGCGCCAGGGCTATGATCTGTTGCCCGAAATGGGCTTCAAGCCCGTAAACAAATATCTGCCGCCCCGCACCAAGCGCGACGCCACGACGGCGAAGGCGCCACAGCCACCGGCCGACGCAGCCGTGCCGACCGGCGGAAAAATCGAAAAACTGTTTGCCTGGGCCGACAAGGTTCTCAGCCGCTGACACCCTTTGGCGCGACATAGCCGCGCCGCGCAATCCTGTTGAAAGCGCACTGCCGCCACGCTGCCGAGGTGATAGAGAGGCCGTGTCGACAGGAGATCCACATGACCACGACCGCCGACAAGATCAATGTGCGCATCGCCCAGGAGCTGGCCGTTCGCGTCGAGCAGGTTGCAGCGACGGTCGAGCTGATGAACGAGGGCTCGACCGTGCCGTTCATCGCCCGCTACCGCA
>JANOAW010000160.1:0-7026 GCA_031411355.1 Hyphomicrobiaceae bacterium
GTCGGAAGATGAACATTTTCGTATGCGTCGGATTATTTTGAGACAATCCGTCGACGTCGACGACGTGTCCATCGCACAAACGACGGCACCATAATCACGAAGGTCACGCAAATCAGGCATAAGCCACGTCGTCGGCCTGCCGCGAACTGCGGAAATGTCGTCATTCGGAAGCGGGTGTAGCTCAGGGGTAGAGCACGACCTTGCCAAGGTCGGGGTCGAGGGTTCGAATCCCTTCGCCCGCTCCAGTTATCCGGCACCCCCTTCGGCCGGTCGTTTTCATGCCTGATTTGCGTGACCTTCGTGATTATGGTGCCGTCGTTTGTGCGATGGACACGTCGTCGACGTCGACGGATTGTCTCAAAATAATCCGACGCATACGAAAATGTTCATCTTCCGACAACGCGTTAATCGTATCGTTGCCTCGTGCAGTCAGTTGTAATACCGTCAAAAAATCCAGGTCTGACAGGCGACGATGGTCGCGATCATCATGTCTCGTTCATGGTCGCGTCGACTGCCGCATGCCACCGCAGAGGCGGGCTACAAGGGCAAATTCTCGACGGCCCCGGGGAACGTCCGATGCTAATGACATATTTTACGTCTCGGCTGGCGCTTTCGCCGCTTGGGCCTGTCGTTCAAAGTTGCAAATCGGCGCTTCGCACGCTCGGTGTCGCGAGTGGTATCGTCAACGCACTGACGTTGACCGGCTCGTTGTTCATGATGCAGGTCTACGACCGCGTGCTCGGCAGCCAAAGCGTGCCGACGTTGCTCGGCCTGTCGATGATCGCGATCTTCGCCTACCTGTTCCAGGGGTGGCTGGAGGCCATGCGGGCGCGCATCCTCACGCTGGTCGGCGAAAAGATCGACAAGGACATCAGCGAGAAGGTGCACGCGGCCGGCATGAAGATGTCGATCGCGTCGCCAGCCGGCGTACAGGACGCGTCGCAGGCGTTTCGGGATCTTGAGTCTATCCGCGGCTTTGTTACCGGTCAGGGCTTGATCGCCGTCCTCGATATGCCGTGGATGCTTCTCTACATCCTCGTCGCGAGCCTTTTGCATCCCTATTTCGGCATCACGACGCTGGCAGCGGCCGTGTTCTTGATCTGGCTGACTTGGAAGACCGAGCGCGAGTCCAAGGCGTCCGTGAAGGAGGCGTTCGACGCCAGCTCGAAGCGGACCCAGATCATCGATGCCAACTTGCGCGGCGCGGAGACCATCTTCGGCAACGGCATGGCCGCCAACCGGCGCCGGCTGTGGGTCGAGGCACACGACAAATATCTGGCCGCACAACGCCGGGCGACGTTCACGATCGGCGGCTATAGCTCGGTGTCAAAGACCATTCGCATGGTGTTGCAGTCGTTCGTGCTCGGCCTCGGCGCGTATCTCGCCATCAAGGGCCAGATCACCGCGGGCAGTATCATCGCTGCCTCGATCGTGGTTGCGCGTGCCCTGTCGCCGATCGACCAGGCGATCGCGTCGTGGCGCCCGTTCACAGCCGCGCGTGATGCCAACGAGCGGCTCGGCAAACTGTTGACCAGAACCGCCGCCGAGCCGGAACGCATGCATCTCGCGCCGCCGTCGCAGACCTTTTCGGTGCGCGATCTGACGGTGGCGCCGCCGGGCAGCCAGACGGTGACGTTGGCCGGGGTGTCATTCAATCTCAAGGCCGGCGACGCACTTGGCGTGGTCGGCGCTTCGGGCTCGGGCAAGACGACATTGGTCAAGGCCATCGTCGGGGCCTGGAAGCCGATACGCGGCGGCGTCACGTTCGACGGCGGCGGTCCGGAGCAATGGAGCGACGAGGTCTTGGGGCGCGCAACCGGTTACCTGCCCCAGGATGTCCAATTGTTCGAGGGCACCATCGCCGACAATATCGCGCGCTTCGACGACAATCCGGACGAGGCCAAGATCATCGCGGCGGCCAAATCGGCTGGGCTCGACCAACTCATCCGGGCGAAATACGCCAAGACCGGATACAACACGCAGATTGGACCGCACGGCAACCTGCTGGCGGGTGGTTTGCGTCAACGGCTCGGCCTGGCGCGGGCACTTTACAATGAGCCGTTCATCGTCGTGCTCGACGAGCCGAATTCGAACCTCGACGACGAGGGCAACGCCGCCTTGCGCAAGGCCATCCGTGACGCACGCGATCGAAAGGCCATTGTCATCATCGTCACCCACCGGCCGGACGTGCTCCAGGAGGTCGACTTCATGGTGGTCATGACGAATGGGGCCGTCGAACACAGTGGCGCGCGCGACACCGTCTTGCCAAAGTGGCTCGGCCGGTCAACGCCACAGCAGCCGTCACGCTCCCAGCCTCCCTTGATCATTACGCAGCCGGCGACGGTGGTCACCGGGAACGGCGACGCCGCCACCCTTGCATCTGGCCCGGCTTCTGGCCCAGCTTCTGGCCCAGCTTCTGGCAATGGCTCGACATCGAAGGCCACGGCATCGAATGGCACGACTGCGAACGGGGCCGGTGAGCACCGTTCTGGTGAGCGTGGCCCCGCGCCGGCCTTGCAATCGTGGTCGACGGCGCCGCTCAAACTGACAAAAAATCAAGCGAAGCGAGCCAAGTAATGTTGGAAACCGACAAACACATTCGCGATTCCGCCCGCTCCGCGTCATGGGTGATCGCGCTGCTTGCCGGTTCGACCCTGATCTGGGGCGGGCTGTTTCCATTGGCCGGAGCCGTGGTCAGCCTCGGCACGGTCACGGTCGAGGGCAACGTCAAGAAGGTGCAACACCCGACGGGCGGCATCGTCGGCGAGCTGATGGTCAAGGAGGGCAGCCGCGTCAAGCACGGCGACGTGGTCGCCCGCCTGGACGCGACACAGACACGCGCCAATCTCGGCGTCGTGGTCGGCGATATGCTGGCGCAGCGCGCACGGATGTTGCGTCTTCTTGCCGAGCGCGACGATCTGGCGGATCTGCGGTTCACGGCTGAACTTCTGGCCGCGGCCACCGTCGACCCGACGACCCGCCAAGCCATCGATAGCGAGACGCAGTTGTTCATTGCACGGCGGACCGTGCGCGAAGGTCAGAAGTCGCAGTTGCGCGAGCGCGTGTCGCAGACCGAAAAAGAAATGCAGGGCACCGAGATGCAGATGCGCGCGACCAGCGAACAGCTCGCGATCGCGGCCGAAGAACGTCTGGCGCTCGAGCCGCTGCGCCTCAAAGGCCTGGTGCAGAAACCGCGCCTGACCGCCCTCGATCGCGAGATATCGCGCAGTGAGGGCATCATCGGTGATGCCAAATCCCGCCTCGAGCAGGGGCGCGCCAAGATCCGCGAAACGGAAACGCAGATCATGCAGGTGGATCGCGATCGCATCTCTGAGACGAACAAGGAGCTGCGTGAAGCCGAAGCCAAACTCGTCGAGCTGATCGAGCGACGTAAGCTTGCCGAAGACCAGCTACAGCGGGTCGACATCCGCGCCACGGCGTCGGGGATCGTGCACGAAATGAACGTCCACACCGTTGGCGGCGTGGTCAACCAGGGCGAGCCGTTGATGCTGATCGTGCCCGATCCGCAGGAACTCGTCGTCGAGGCCAAGATCGCGCCACAGGACATCGACCAGATCCATGACAAGCAACCGGCGCGCATCCGCTTTACGTCGTTCAACCAGCGCATCACACCCGAAGTCATCGGTAGCGTGTTCCGCATCAGCCCCAACACGACGAAGGACCAGCAGACCGGCGCGACGTATTATACGGTCGGCCTGCGGCTCGCCGAGGGCGAGGCTGAAAAGCTCAAGGGGTCCAATCTCGCCCCCGGTATGCTCGCCGAGACCTTCATCACCACGGCTGACCGCACGGCGCTGAGTTTTCTGTTCAAGCCGTTGACGGACAACTTCATCAAAGTCTTCGCGGGTCGCTGATGCTGCGCATCTCGGATAGAATCTCGATCGAAGACCACGAACTCTCCGAGCAGTTCGTGCGTGCCTCGGGGCCCGGTGGGCAGAACGTCAACAAGGTGTCGACTGCGGTCGAACTGCGCTTTGACGTGCGGGCGTCGCAGGCCTTGTCCGAGCCGATTAAAATGAGGCTCATGCGGCTTGCCGGCAGTCGCATGACCAAGGATGGTGTGCTGGTGATCAGAGCCGATGCGCACCGCACCCAGGATATGAACCGCAAGGATGCCCGCGATCGTCTGGTCGAGATGATCCAGACCGCGGCCATACCGCCAAAGCCGCGCATCAAGACCAAGCCGACGCGTGCCTCCAAGGAGCGCCGTGTGGACACGAAGAAGAAGCGCGCCAACGTAAAGAAAATGCGCAAACCCGAATTCGATTGATGCCGTCCTTACGTCTGCATGGCTCTATGTCGACCAAAACCCCTTGTGTCGCCGCCGTCGAATGCCGATGTGCGCCTTTGCGGGAGGTGCTTGGATGGCGAATGACTTTTGGACGATCGTGTTGCGGATCTTCGGTGCCGTGGTGATCGGTGCCGTGATTGGTCTTGAACGCAGTTATCATGGGCGACCCGCCGGATTTCGGACGCATGCTCTCGTTTGCATGTCGTCGTCGTTACTGATGCTGGTCACGGTCTTCCAAAGTGACTGGATGACTGAATTGACGGCTGACTCGATCCGCACCGATCCCACACGCATGGCGCAGGGCATCATGACGGGCATCGGTTTCCTCGGTGCGGGCGTCATCTTCAAGGACGGGCTGAGCGTCAGAGGTTTGACGACGGCGGCGTCTATCTGGGTCACGGCTTCGATCGGTATTCTCGTCGGTGTCGG
Organism: Hyphomicrobiaceae bacterium; assembly: GCA_031411355.1. Lineage (GTDB taxonomy): Bacteria > Pseudomonadota > Alphaproteobacteria > Rhizobiales > Hyphomicrobiaceae > JABFRJ01. Next base: position 4,742 of record JANOAW010000160.1, read on the forward strand.
CTTTTGGCTGCCGGCCGTGGTTGGGGTGGTCGCGACATTGCTCGTCTTGAGCGGGCTCATGGCCATCGAAGGGCGGATACCGAGCAAATATTATGCTCGATTTCGGGTTCGGTTCAAGCGTGAGCAGGTTATGGACGAAGAAGAGTTGCGACGTGTGGTCGGCGGGCATGGCTTTGAAATGTCGGCCTTGCATCGGCGGCTGGTGGACGCTGGTCGGCAGTTTGAATATGAAACGCTGATCGTCAGCCGAGATCAAAACAGCGCGGGTCGCTTGAGTTCGGATCTGCGTGCGCATGACCATGTGCTCGAGTTCGATATTTCGCCCACCGGCGATTGAGCCCGAGCCTTGGTCTTGACGCCGCCGCAGTGGTCCGCGAAGCAGGTCCGTACGGCTTTCCAAGGCCGAGACCTCCGGGAGGATTACATGATCGAACGCCTGTCACGCCGCCGCCTGATCAAAGCCGCCGGCACGCTTGCCGCAGCGTCCACCGTACCGACGGGTTGGGCGATCGCTCAGGCTAAACCGCTCAAAGTCGGCCTCATGCTGCCGTATTCGGGCACATTCGCGCAGCTCGGCGAAAACATCACGCACGCGATCGAGATGGTGGTGGCTGAAAAGGGTGGCAAACTCGGCGGCCGCGAGATCCAGTTCGTCAAACTCGACGACGAATCAAAGCCGGAACTCGGCCCCCAGAATGCTGATCGCATGATCAAGCGCGACAACGTCGACGTTCTCATCGGCACGGTACACTCGGGCGTGCAGTTGGCGATCCACAAGGCCGTGACCGAAAGCGGCACGCTGTGCATCGTGCCAAACGCCGGCGCCGTCGGTGTCACGCGTGCGCTGTGCGCCAAAAACGTGTTCCGCGCCTCGTTCTCAAACTGGCAACCCGCCTATGGCATGGGCGTGGCGCTCGGCAAGCGTGGCGTCAAGAAAGCGGTTTGGGTGACGTGGGATTACGCAGCCGGGGCTGAGTCTGGTGCGGGCTTCAAGGAAGGTCTCGAAGCCAACGGCGGGCAAGTCGTGCAGACGCTGACGCTGAAGTTTCCGGAGACGAACTTCCAGCCGTTGCTGGCCCAGATCCCAGGTTTGGGTGTCGATGCGGTCGGTGCCTTCTTCGCCGGCGGTGGAGCCGCCGCATTCCTCAAGGACTACAAGGCAGCCGGACTGAAAGTGCCGCTCGTCGGTTCGGGTTTCCTGACCGAAGGCGTGCTCGGCGCCGCCGGTGACGCGGCCGACGGTGTCGAGACCGCGCTGCACTATGGCGATGGTATCGACACACCGCGCAACACCGCCTTCCGCGCGGCGTTCAAGGCCAAGGCAGGTCGTGATGCCGACGTCTATGCTGTGCAAGGCTACGACTCGGCGCTGTTGTTGGCGGTTGGACTCGAAGCTGTGAAGGGCAAGATCGAGGACGAAGCTGCGCTCTACAAGGCCATGCGCGAAGCCAAACTCGACAGCCCGCGCGGCCCCGTCAGCTTCTCGAAATCGCAAGAGATCGTGCACAACATTTATCTGCGCAAAGTCTCAGGCGGGCAGAACAAGGTCACGGGCATCGCCGTCGAGGCGCTCGCCGATCCCGGCACCGGTTGCAAACTTTAAGGCCGGTTTAAACTTTAAGTTCGGCCGTCGATTGACGTTATGCTGGCAACATCGGCGCGTGCATGCGCGCCGATGTATATTTTTGCCGATCGCCGATGGAGGTCATCAGAATATCCGGGCTACCGCCTTGTTCGATATCCCGGACGCCAGCTTGTCGTCATTGTGTTGACGCTGTCGTGCGCACTTTCTTCGCGGCAAGATCCCGGATGTTTTCGGTGCGTGAAGCGCGCCGAAAATTCCGGGACACCGAGGAAAATGTAGCGCAGAGCGCTCTTACTTGCTGATGGAATTGTAGAAGTTCGAATCCGAGCTCGGCCCGATGACCCCAATCGATCTGCGAATGAACTCCGCAAGCGGACAGGGCCAGGTCGTCCGTACCGTCAACCTCTCGACCTACTTCGATCCGTCAGCGTCACGGCTCTATGCATTGGAAGTGATCTGCACCCCGGATTGTTACGACAAGGCGGCCAGCCAGATCGACAAGATCGTCAACTCGTGGAGGATCGGATAGATGAGCATGAACGGCGCCGCCCTGACCCTCATGGAGAGTTACGTCGGCAGCTTGTGGAAAGACGCTACCGTGATACTGAGCTGGATTGCCTGGTTGATCAGCTTTCTGGTTATTGCAGTGCTGTTCGCAGTGATTTACAAGGTGCTGCCGCGGCTCAAGCAACTGCTCGGC
>JANOAW010000161.1:0-9588 GCA_031411355.1 Hyphomicrobiaceae bacterium
GGCCCGGTTATCGACAACGGCTGGTTCTACGATTTCGACAAGAAAGAGCCGTTCACGCCCGACGATCTCGTTAAGATCGAAAAGAAGATGCACGAGATCATCGGCCGTAACGCCACGTTTCGAAAAGAGGTTTGGTCGCGCGACAAGGCGAAGGCGCATTTCACGGCCAAGGGTGAAACCTACAAGATCGAACTCGTCGATGCGATCGCAGCTGGTGAGGATTGCAAGATCTATGCGCAAGGACAGTGGCTCGATCTCTGTCGCGGTCCCCACATGCCTTCGACCGGCCACATCGGCAAAGCCTTCAAGGTCGATCGCTTTTCGGGCTCGTATTGGCGCGGCAATTCGGAAGGACCCAGGCTGCAGCGCATCTATGGCCTGGCCTTTGCCAAGGAGGACGATCTCGCAGCATTTTTGAAACAGCGCGAGGAAGCCGAAAAACGCGACCACCGCAAGCTCGGCCGCGAAATGGATCTGTTCCATTTCCAGGAAGAGGGACCGGGCGTGGTGTTCTGGCACGCCAAGGGCTGGACCACGTTTCAAAGTCTCGTTTCGTATATGCGCCGGCGCTTGTCGGACGATTATCAGGAAGTTCAGGGTCCGCAGTTGCTGGACAAATCGCTGTGGGAAACCTCGGGCCATTGGGGTTGGTATTCCGACAACATGTTCGCCGTGAAATCTGCGACGGCGTTCATGAACCCGCAGGATGAAGCGGCCGAACAGCGCGTGTTCGCCCTGAAGCCAATGAATTGCCCGGGGCATGTGCAGATCTTCAAACACGGCCTCAAGAGCTACCGCGACCTGCCTATGCGGCTCGCCGAATTCGGCTGCGTACATCGCTACGAACCGTCGGGTGCTCTGCATGGCTTGATGCGCGTGCGCGGCTTCACGCAGGACGACGCACATGTGTTCTGCACCGAGGCGCAACTCGAAGCCGAGTGCATCCTGATCAACGACCTGATGATGTCGGTTTATGAGGATTTCAATTACACAGAGGTCGTCGTCAAACTTGCGACCCGACCGGAAAAGCGGGTTGGCACGGACGCCATGTGGGACCACGCCGAGGACATTCTCAAGAAGGTGTTGGTCAAGATCGCTGCCGACAGCGGCGGACGCATCAAAACCGGCATCAACGAAGGCGAAGGCACGTTCTATGGGCCGAAATTCGAATACACGCTGCGTGATGCCATCGGCCGCGAGTGGCAATGCGGCACGACCCAGGTCGACTTCAATCTGCCTGAGCGCTTCGGCGCGTTCTACATCGACGCCGATGGGGAGAAGAGGCAACCGGTCATGATCCACCGCGCCATCTGCGGATCGTTGGAACGCTTTCTCGGTATCCTGCTCGAGAATTGTGCCGGCCAATTACCACTGTGGATGGCGCCGGTTCAGGCTGTCGTCGCGACGATCGTGTCGGATGCCGACGACTATGCACGCAGCGTGCAGAAGCGCTTGAAGAAGGCTGGTCTGCGCAGTGAGCTCGATCTACGCAACGAGAAGATCGGCTTCAAAGTGCGCGAGCATTCGCTGACCAAGACGCCAATCATGCTGGTCGTCGGGCGGCGCGAAGCCGAGGAAGGTAACGTCGCGGTGCGTCGCTTCGGCAGTGACAAGAACACCGTCATGACCCTGGATGAGGCGGTCGCCATGATGCGCACAGAGGCGACCCCGCCCGATGTGGCGCGAGACAGTTGAGCGGTTCAGCTTGGCGACGACACAGATCAACTCGAGCTGATTTTGGTCGGAATCCTATTGTGTTTAAAAACAGTGTTGAATCGACATACTGGCAACGATTGAAGCATTGGTTGCCGACGGCCGAAATGTTTCCGCACTGCCGGTGGCAACGGATTGGGATGACTTGTGCGCGGTGGACGGTCGGGCAAATCCCGATCAGAATGTGGGTTGGACGCAGTCAATCCTATCGAGGATCGGCCGGCATCTTTCGCCGTCGCGCAACGTCGCCTTCGTTTCAGGAGTTCTGGGCGGAATGCCAAAAACCTGGCCAGGACATACCAAGTGGTGTGCTCCTGCAGGCCGATTTGCTGCCCCAGGTCTGCCTCCAGGAAAGCATCGGAGTCGAAAAATGTGGCACACGGCTTGGGGTTCACATCAAACTGCGGCCAAGCGCCAGAATAGTGTCTACGCGCACTATTTGTTCAACTACCAGCGAAAGGTGGCGCGGCACAACTTGATTTATGCGCAAATGGCTGGCGCCGACTTCCGTCCCGGTGAAGTCTTGACCCGCGGCCTGCTACGCCATTGTGAGCGCAGCGGGATCAACAAGGTGCTGCTGGTCGCTGGCCTTTCAAAGGGCGGATACACGTGGCCCCAATATGGGTACCGGCCTGCTAATGGAGCCGAATGGAAGAGATGCAAACAAGCCGTACAGCGCAAGCTCGCGTTGCTCCGCGCGGAGCACGTTTTGGACCCCGACATCGGTCGAGGTTTGGACACGGCCGAAAAACTTTTGCGCAACGACGACCCCAGAGCGATTTGGACCTTGGTGAGGATAGGTCCCAGAATAGACACAGATTTCGGTCATCGCTTGATCGGTGAGGCGCTCTTGGCGGGCAGTCGTTGGTGTGGCATATTGAAATTTGACGATCCGATCGCAATACAGATGGCGCGAACCCGCGCTGGATTGTGATTTCGCTTTCCCTGTTCGCGGCCCATGCAGCAATGGCAGATCATTTTTCAACACGGGTTCCATCACGGGCCACGACGGGCAAGGCTCCGGGTGCTTCTTTGGACGCCTCGAGTTTTGCCGACACTGTCGAATATCAGCGGTCCGAGCAGCCCGAACGCCAATTCGTCGTCGATACCTTGGCGTGCCGCAGCGCGATCGCTTTGAACATTCTGACCGACCCAGAACTGATCGAAATCTATGGTAAAGACATCGTCGGTGCGGCCCGCCTTGATCAGGCCATTATTCCAACGGCTCGTTCTGTAGATCGGTTTGCGGCCATCGAACCGGTCTCGATCGGTCAAAACCAAAATTCGGCTCTACACGCGCTCGAGTTGCTGTTCGGGAAATATATATTTCGTGCTGTGTATCGATTGGTGAATGCGCACATCAGTGGCAGAACCGCATTTGCGTGCGCGGGCGTACTGCTGGTCGTCGCTTTTGGAGCGCACCAATTGTCCGGATTGAGCCAAATGCACGTGTCTAATAAATTTGGTATGCTGGCGGTGCTGATTTTCGGCTCCCATACACTATCGGCACTCGAAGATATTTTAGCTGCCATCGGTGCTGTGTTCGCGCTGCTCGGCATCATGGCAACGTTCGCCAAGAGCTGGATTTCGAAGCTGGGCTTCGTCACGTTTCGGGTCGTCTCACAGATCATCGAGCGCCTGAGTTGGTTCAAATAGCGTGCCGTTGGTGTGTGGACGATCGAGAGTTGACGACGGGATGCTGGCCCGTCACCGTTCGGAAATCCGCGCATGTGCAATCTCTATTCGTTGACGAAATCACGCGATGCCATCGTGCAATTGTTCAAGGTCCCGCACAACCGCGCGGTGGCGTTCGAACCGCTTGCCGCAATTTACCCCGCGTACGCGGCGCCCGTGATCCGGCCGACATCCGACGGCGCTTTGGAAATGGTGACGATGTCGTGGGGCTTTGTCCTGCCGCAGCCGGGCAAGGCGCCCCGGCGTGTCACCAACACGCGTGACGACAAGGTGCGCTCGTCGACGTTCTGGCGTGACAGCTTTCGATCGCGCCGCTGCCTGGTGCCCGTGACCGCGTTCGCTGAACCGCACGATGGTCGCAAGCCGGCGACTTGGCACTGGTTCGCTTTAACGGACGAAACAGCCGAAAACGTGGGGCCGCGACCGCTGTTTGCGTTCGCCGGGCTTTGGCGACACTGGAAGGGGCCGGTGAAGAAGGACGGACCCGTTGTCGAGATCGAGACCTACAGTTTCATGACCACGGTGCCGAACGAACTGACGGCCGCCATCAACCACGAGCGTTCACCGGTCATCCTCGCGACCGAGGCGGCGCGCGACACGTGGCTGTACGGAACGGCCGACGACGCGTTCGCGCTCGCCAAGCCCTATGCGGCCGAGCGCATGCACGAAGTTCCAGCCGAGCCGGCGCCGATCGTCATGGGATAACGATCAACCGCGCTGCCGTGCCATATGGATCATGTCCCACGGGCTCGGCATCTCGCCGACGGGAACGTGAATGAGGGCCGGCCGGCCGTTGGCAAGTGCCCGCGCCGTCATCGTCTCGAGTTCGTCCGCAGTCGTCGCACGGTAGGCGGCGATGCCGAAACTTTTCGCGAGCGCGACGAAATCTGGATTTTGCAAGTCGCTCGCGATGGTTCGGCCGCCGTAACGCTCATTTTGCAACAACCGAACATTGCCGTAGGCGCTATTGTCGAAAACCACGAAAACGACACCGATATCGTGCTGCGCCGCGGTTGCAAGTTCGCCGATCTGATACAGAAATCCGCCATCGCCCGAGATCGCCAACACTGGTCGATCCGGCAGCGCGTGCTTGACGCCGAGCGCGACGCCGATCCCCCAGCCGAGGCTGTCCTGGTGACCGGCTGATATATACGTGCGCGGATGATAGATCGGCAAGGCCAGCCGCGCCGCGAATCCGAGCTGCGTCACCTCGTCGACGAAAATGCCGTTGTCTGGCAAGGCGCGGCGCATGGCCCGAAGATAACTCATCTGTGGCTCGAAGCTGGCCAGTCGATCGGCGAGCCAGGCTCGGTGCGGCGCGAGGTCAGCCGTTCGAGGTGTGCGCACTCGATTTCGAGCCGGCAACGCCTCCAAAAGCGCGCGCGCATAGGCTTGCGCATCGCCCACGAGCGCGACGGCCGGCTTGGCGAAACGTTCGGGCGTCTCGGCATCGATATCGATCCGGACAATCTTGATGTCCTTGTCGAGACCCCAGGCCGTCTGTTGCAAGTGTAGACGTGTGCCGACGGCAAGCACCACGTCGGCCGTCTTCCAGAGGCGATTGCCAACCGACCAGTTGACGTGCAGCCGATGCCGCGCGGACAGCACTCCATGGCCTCGCCGCCACGCCACCACCGGCGCTTCCAGCGCTTCGGCCAAGGCAGTGATCTCAGCGCTGGCGTGCTGCGCACCGCCACCGACCACGATCAGCGGTCGTTGCGCGCCACCGAGCAGAGTTGCTGCCGCCGTGATCGCATCGTCGTCGAGTGGAGGCCGCGTGACCGCTATCGGTGGCTCGATTTCGACCGGCCCGACGCGCCCCCAAACGTCCATCGCGCACTCGATCGCAGCCGGTCGCGGCACACCCGACATCATGTCATGGACGGCCCGATTGGTGATCGCCGAGGCCTCGCCGGCATGGCGAATGCGCGCCGTGAACTTGGTCATATGACTGGCGACGCCGAGTTGATCGCGGAGTTCATGCAGGTGGCCGAAACCGCGATCGATGTCGCCGTGCGGGATCTGCCCGAGCAGAGCCAGGACCGGCGCATTCATCGAATAAGCCTGCAACAGGGCGGCACTGGCGTTCAAAAAGCCCGGACCCGGCACCACGGAGAATGCCTGGGGCTTACCCGTGGCAAGGGCTGCACCGAGCGCCATATAGGCCGCGGACTGTTCGTGTCGCGTGTGCACGACGGACAGCCGTCCGGATGCGCGCGCACCGTGGAACGCGTCGAACAGCGGATCGTTATGCACGCCAGGCAGGCCATAGATCGTATCGACGCCGTTTCGGATCAGCGTCTCGGTCAGAGCCTGCGCCGCGGACATGCGCTGTGGGCCGTTGGCTGATGAGGAAGGTAGAGACGCGGCCTTGGACGCCGCTTTGGATTTGCCGTTTGCTGATTTGGCCACGTCGATCACCCCGAACGGTCACGCTTTGCGCACCGACTTATCCCGTTGGGCAGGCCGGCGCCAGTCGAGCGAGCATGCAGTCGACGCGCAGGTGTTGCGAAAAATAGATCGTTGCACCGATGCGCGCGTGCTGTCGTTGTGCGGATAATTGGCTCATCGATCCGTCGATTTTTTTTATGTCCAATCTCGTACATAAGTAGAATTAAACTGCGACTCGGCCCTAAAGTCGAAACATTAAAAGATATATGATTGTAAACCCGTTTGGCGATACCTTCGCTTCCGACATCCATGCTCGTCACAGCCGTGTCGGTGGCGCGCATCCCTCCAGCCATTGCAGTGACTGACGAAACCGCGATCGATATCGCAGCCAATCCCCCGCGCCGCATCGGCAATCATTGCCCTAAGGGGCAGGGATGGAGTGAAAAGGTGGTTTTTCGTCCATGTTCCCCAGGCGGAAGTTCGATCTTCGGCGGCGACTCATGCCCGGTGAAAATCTACAAATGCGCGGCTCCGGCCAGCGCGCGTTGATGTGCGGGGCCTTTGAGCCGAGCCAAGATGATCGTGGCCGAGCGGCCGTCAATCGCCACGCGCGACGCGGACGCCGGCGATGTCCCACGCGGTCACCGAACCGTCGTCGCCGGCCACGTACAAACGGCGGCCGTCGAGCGTGAACACAAGCGCTCGGATGGCGCCCGCCTTGAGCGCCACCGATGCCAACTCGCGACCGCTTTTCAAGTCCCACAATTTGAACGTTCCATCCGTTGCACCCGAGGCGAGCGTTTCGCCATTGGCTGCGTGGGCGAGGGCAGTGACCTTGACCTCATGCGCTTTCAAGGTTTTGCGCACACCACTCGACAACGTCGACCACAACCGGATTTGGCCGTCGTCGGCGCCGGATGCGAAGGTTCGCCCATCCGCTGCGACGTCGAGGACGGACACGCCCTCCTTGTGGCCGGTGTGGGTGCGACGCCGCGACAAGCTGTCGGCGTTCCAGGAGCGAATGGTCTTGTCGCTGCTCGCAGTCAAAAGGCCGTTGCGTTCGCCGACATAGATCATGGCCGTGATTGGATCTCGGTGACCTTCGCCCGACGATGCCGGCGTCGAGACACCACTCTTGCGATCGAGCAGCATCAGCTTGCCGTCGCCACCGGCGACTGCGACCCGATCCGTATCGCCGGTGAAGGCGACGGCCGTCACGGTGCCGTCGAGGCGTCGCGTAGAGGCGACCCGCTCGCCCTTGTCGAGATCCCACAAAGCGACGGTGCCATCGCCGTGCGCCGTCACCAGAACCGTCCCCTGGATTGCCGCCGTCGAAGGCGGCGACATGGCGGGGGTCGGGGCGACCGAAACGGTTCCGGTCGCTGGCGACGAGCCAGATGCGACAGGCGCTATCACCGACGGGCTCGTCTGCGGTGCCGACAGAGCGATGGACCGGGAGAGCGTACCCGTGTCGATGTCGGTGATACGGGCGTTGGCGTCGCTGCCGACGGTGACCAGCCGACGGCCACCTGATTGCAGCGCCATGGCGATGACCGGGCCGCGATGGCCGGCAAGGGCGGCGACAAGTTTCGGCTCGAGGCGGGTCGGCAGAGCTGTGGCCTGGGGCGGCTTGGCAACGGCGGCGCTGCGATCTGGCAGAGCTTTTGATACCGCAGCCTTTTCCGCAGGACGCGCCGGGGTCTGGGGCAACTGGTTCTGGTAGGCGACCGCCAGGCTCGCCACGGCGACGCCGATGCCGAGTTTGAACAGCAGACCGCGCCACGGGGGACGCAAAAAGAACATCGCGCGAGACACCATCGAGCCGCGTCGCTTGCGCATGGGCACGGGGATCGGTGCTTCGGCGCGTGTGGCCGAGCGATCTTTCGACGCTGCGGGCGGCGATGACGGCTGCGCGGCGGGCGACACCGGACGGGCCACTTTCGCCTTTGCCACCGCCACCACGGGGGCAACCGGTGCGACGAGCGATGGCTGCAACGGGGCAACCATTTGTGTCATGGGCGCCGGACCATAGCCGAGGCCGTGTCGGGGATTGGCGGGCATAGGCGCGGTCGCTGGCAGCACTCCCGGCTGCACCGCGTCGAGCCGTGTCGCCAGCCGCTCGGCGACCGCCGGCGTCTTGGCATTCTGACTTTCGATAAAGTCGAGCAATTGGCCGGGCGGCTGCGGCACGTCCGGCGGCAGGGGATGGGTTGGCAAAAGACGCGGCACAGGCTCGACCACTGGCTCGACCGGCGGGGGCTGGGGCGGCGCTGCCTGCTTGCGCAGTCCAAGGCCCAAGGTCATGCGCGCCTTGGCGGCGGGTGGACGTTCCACGGGCGCGAGCAGGGGGCCGCGCCATTCCGCGATCGACTGCGGGCGATCCTTTGGTTCGAGCCGCAGCGCGGTGTCGATCGCCGCCAGGAAACTCGGCCGAAAGGAGCCGATCGCCGCTTCCCGGGCGGTCACATACTCATCTTTGAGTTTCCGCGCCGGGCTGTCGGGGGGGCGCTTGCCGGTCACGGCCTGATAAAGGGTCGCGCCGAGCGCGTAGATGTCGGTCCAGGGGCCCTGACTGCTGGTGGTCGAGGCGTATTGTTCGTAGGGGCTGTAGCCCGGCTTGACGAGGGCGCTGACCGTTCTGGATTGGTTTGCTATTTCGCCGCGCGCCGAGCCGAAGTCGATCAAGACAGGCGACTTGTCGCGACGAACGATGACGTTGTCGGGCGCGATGTCGCGATGCAGATAATCGCTCTTGTGGATCAGCTCGAGCGCCGACAGCAGCGGTTCGATCAAAGCGTCCAACTCGGCCTGCCGGGGCGCGCGTTTCAACTCCTTCAACCAATTGCGCAGGCTGACGCCCTCTTCCCACTGCAGGACCATGTAGCCGGTCTTGTTGGCGCGGAAATAGCGGAATACGCGTACGATATTGGGATGTTCGAACTTGGCAAGCGTCTGCGCCTCCTCAATGAAGCGGTCGAGACCCCACTTGTAGTCGCCGGCGCAATCCTTGGAGCGCGGCACGGCGTCGACGTCATCGATGCGCGCTGCGTATTCACTCGGAAAATATTCTTTGATCGTGACTTTGCGCTGCAGGGGAATTTCTTCGGCGAGATACGTGATGCCGAAGCCACCTGCGCCGAGCACACGACGGATCTTGTAATCCTTGTCGAGGATCGTTTCGCTCGGCAGCGCGAGCAGGTTCGTCATCGCGCGTCGCCTCCCCTCTCGCACCGAATCCCGTGATCGGCATCGAGTTCCTAACGCATTGCGTCAGACGCAGGCAACAATGTGGCACTGACGGCGCTTCGGGTCCTGCCTGCGCCGCGACGCCAGCGCCTCTCGCGAGCCGTCGGCCGATGCGCTAGAGTTCGTTCATGTCCGATCGCCCTATCGACAAACGTAATCGCCGTATCGTTGTTGCGACCGCCGGTCTCGCGTTGACGATGCTCGGTCTCGCGTTCGCATCGGTGCCGCTGTATCGGCTGTTCTGTCAGGTCACGGGGTATGGCGGCACGACAATGCGCGCCGAAAAAGCCGCGGACCGCGTTGTCGACCGCGAGGTAACGGTACGGTTCGACGCCAATGTCGCGCCGGGGCTGACCTGGTCATTCGAACCGGTCGTCACCCGCATGACCGTGCGGCTCGGCGAGACGCACGTGGTCGAGTATCGCGCCACCAATACGGGCAACAAAGCCACCACTGGCACCGCGACCTATAATGTCGTTCCGGATCAAGCCGGTAGCTTCTTCAATAAGCTGCAATGTTTCTGCTTCACCGAACAGACGCTGG
>JANOAW010000162.1:0-3736 GCA_031411355.1 Hyphomicrobiaceae bacterium
ATCAACAGCGCGTCGGCGTGCCGTTGCAGGAATGCTTCGAACGCATGATGAACCGCCTGCCACTGCCGGAAGTGCGCTTCTTCTCCATCGTGATCGGCATCCAGCAACAAGCCGGCGGTAACTTGTCGGAAGCTCTCGGCAACTTGTCCGGCGTCCTGCGCGACCGCAAACGCCTGTCGGCCAAGGTGAAGGCGCTGTCGGCTGAAGCCAAGGCCTCGGCCATGGTACTCGGGATGCTGCCGCCGGCGGTGATGACGCTCGTCTACATCACCACACCGTCCTACATCGAGATCCTCTGGAAGAAGCAATTCGGCATGTTTCTCATGCTCGCCGGCGGCTTCTGGATGATGTGTGGTATTTTGATCATGCGTAAGATGATCAATTTCAAGTACTAGGTTTCGGTGCGTCGCTGGTTGGTTGAATTCTGCCTGCTGACTGCTACCGCTCACGACGAACGACCGAGGAACCCATGTCGGATTTCATCGAAGCCATCGTCCGGCCGGAGGTGCTCGTCACCATCCTGGCTGCCGTTGCCATGTTCGCGATGGTGCTGACGTTGCTGTTGCCCTCGCTGTCGCGCGATCGGCTGCCATCGCGTATGCGCTTGATGGCCGTCGAGCGTGACAAGATGCGGGCCGGCCGTCTCGGCGCCCTGAACAAGGACGGCAAACCGCAGTTGCGCCAGGAAGCCTCGGGTTTCATGACGCACATCGTCGACAAGTTCGACCTGCGCAAGATGTTTGAAAGCGACGATCTGCGCGATAAACTCAAGCAGGCCGGATTGCGCGGACAAGCGCCGCTCATCGCCTACATGTTCTTTCGCCTGGCCATGCCAGCGATCATCGCCATCGCCGGTCTTGTCTACATGTTCCTGATCGCTGAATACGACTATCCGCCGATCGTGAAGTTTGCGGTTGCGCTCGGTGCTGCCTACATCGGCTACTATTTGCCGAACATGTTCATCGAGAACCAGGTGCAGCGCCGTCAGCAGTCGATCAAGGAGGCCTTTCCCGACGCGCTCGACATGCTTCTGATCTGCGTGCAATCGGGCATGTCGACTGAAGCCGCATTCGGCAAGGTGTCGGCTGAAGTCGGCAACGCCTCGCTCGAACTCGCCGAAGAATTTTCGTTGACTACGGCCGAGCTCTCGTATCTGCCCGAGCGTCGTCAGGCCTACGAAAACTTCTCCAAACGCACGGGCCTGCCCGGCGTCAAGGCAGTCTGCACGGCGCTCATCCAGGCCGAGCGTTACGGTACGCCGGTCGGTGCCGCTTTGCGCACGATGGCTAAAGAAAATCGCGATATGCGGATGTCGGAAGCTGAGAAGAAGGCTGCAGCACTGCCGCCGAAACTGACCGTGCCGATGATCATTTTCTTCCTGCCCGTTCTGTTCATCGTCATCATCGGACCCGCGATCATTCAGGTCAAAGGCTGGGATTGATCGACATCTCGGCCGGCTTCCCGGTCGGCCAATTCGGGGTTATCGTTGCGGATGGTAAGCTCCAATCCGCGACCACTCGTCATGCAACATCGACCCGGCCCGCTGTCCGGCCTTCGCGTCGTCGAACTTGCGCACATGATGGCGGGGCCCGTTTGCGGGCTCATGCTCGCCGACATGGGCGCCGACGTGATCAAGCTCGAAAAGGCCGACGGGGGCGACGACACACGACGTTCGCTGCCGCCGTCGATCAACGGCGAATCCGCAGCCTTCATGATGATGAACCGCAACAAGCGTGGCATCGTCGTCGATCTGAAGCATGCCGATGGCCGCGATGTGCTGCGCCGGCTGGTGGTCGATGCTGATGTGCTGATCGAGAATTACCGTGCCGAGACGATGCCGGGTCTCGGGCTCGGCTACGATGACTTGAAGTCGATCAATCCACGATTGATCTATGCGGCCATCTCAGGTTTTGGGCGAACCGGGCCGCTTGCAGCGCAAGGTGGTTTCGATCTGGTCGCGCAGGGCATGTCGGGACTGATGTCGATCACCGGGGAAGGCCCCGGACGTCCACCGGTCAAGGTCGGCGCGCCCGTGTGCGACATCACCGCGGGCATTCTTCTCGCGATGGGCATCCTTGCAGCCGTCGCCGCTCGCGCCCGCACCGGCATGGGGCAGCAGGTCGAGACGTCTCTGTTCGAAGCCGGGATCACGCACACCTATTGGCAATCGGCGATCGCCATGGCGACCGGGGTCGCCCCGCAACCCATGGGGTCGGCGCATCCGCTCAATGCCCCGTATCAGGCGTTCGAAACCGCCGACGGTTGGGTGAGCGTCGGGGCCGCCAATCAAGCCAACTGGCGGGCCATGCTGCGTGCATTGGATCTCGAAGGTCTTGCGGCCGACCCGCGTTTCGCCGACGGGCACGCGCGGATGAGCAATCTTGCGGCGTTGACGCAGGCACTGGCCCCCCATTTCAAGGGCCGCACGTCGCAGGAGGTTCTGGGACGGCTCGCCGATGCGGGTGTGCCGGCTGGGCCGGTTCTCGATATTCCCCAGATGCTCGCACACCCGCAGACGGCTGCGCGAGACATGGTGCCGGACGTCATGCACCCGATCGCGGGTCGGATGCGGACACTTGGTTTGCCGGTGAAATTTTCTGAAACTCCCGGCGGCGTTCTGCATGCGGCGCCTCGGTTCGGCGAACATACTCGCGAGGTGCTCGCCGAGTTTGGTTTCGAGCCTGACGTGATCGAGAGCCTGATACGCTGCGGCGCCGTCAAGGACATGTCCAGCGCCGCGCCTATTTGATCCACACCTCGACCCGGCGGTTGAGCAACTGACCCGACGCCGTCGTGTTGCAGGCGACGGACGCCAGCGTCCCATAGCCGCGTGAGACGATGCGAATCTTGTCGAGCGTGTTACCGCCAGCAACCAGGAGGGCCGCCTTGATGGCGGCGCTGCGTTTCGCCGACACGCGTTGGGCGACGTCGAATTTGCCGCCGCTCGAGGTAAATCCGAGCAAATACACCGTTTTGCCGGCTAGTTGCGGATCGGCGAGAACGGACGCGAGGCGAGCGACGTCACGTTGGGCGCGGGCATCCAGCATCACGCCGCCGTCGAGGAAGCGGAGCGTGAGCGACAGCCGTGAGGCGTCGGTGATGTCGCCCATCAGATCGCGCATGGCTGCAAGATCGAAGTCGCGTGCTGGCGCACTTACCGCCGTCGCCATGCGACCGGACTGATCGACGAACGGCAACCACTCGGCGTTCTGATCGATCAGGAGCGCCTCGTGCACCGATGCCTGTGCTTCCTTGGACGTGGCATAGCGCAACATGCCCCGCGCCGTTGCAAACGAAACGGCTTGGTTGGCGACGAGCGAGATCTGCCGCCCGAACGGATATTCGCCGGATTTGATCGTGAAACCTGTCGGCCGTGTCGTCCAGCCGCATGTCGTGTCGACACCGACGGGTGTGGCTTGTCCGATGACCGAAAGCGACGTCAGACCGATCGCATCGGGATCGGCTGCGACTGCAGATGCGACCTCGGCGTCGCTCGCCAGGACGGTGATCGCGGGTGTGAAACCCAACCTGCGTGTTTGCAAAACATCGGCCGAAAATGCGCGATGCGCCGCACTGTCGGGAGCCGGCGTATAGACCTTGAGCGCGCGTGAGGGTTGGCCGAGCTGTGCCCAGTCGGTGACGCCGCCGGAGAACACGAGTGCCATCTGTTCGATTGTCAGGGCGGTGAGCGCGTTGCCCGGCGCGACGGCGACGACCGTCGCATCGAGCGCCAGGG
>JANOAW010000163.1:0-1639 GCA_031411355.1 Hyphomicrobiaceae bacterium
CGCCCGACGCGCGCTTTGTCGACCTGCCGGGTTACGATTTCGCCGCCAACTATTGTACCGACCTCGCGGGCTTTCCTGGCCTGCGCCTGCATTATCTCGATGAAAGCGGATCGACATCCAATGGCCGCGTCGCGCTCTGCCTGCATGGCCAGCCCACGTGGAGCTATCTCTATCGCAAGTTGATCCCGCAGCTCACGGCTGCTGGATATCGCGTGGTCGCACCGGATTTCTTCGGCTTCGGCAAATCCGACAAACCAACACTTGAGGCAACGTACACGTTCGCGTTCCACCGCCGCAGCATCCTGGCCCTGATCGCGCATCTCGATCTCGTCGACATCACCCTTGTCTGTCAGGACTGGGGCGGCTTGATCGGGCTGACCATCCCCATGTCCATGCCGGAGCGTTTTGACGCGCTGTTGGTGATGAATACCACGCTTGGCACCGGCGACGCGCCTCTGACGCAAGGGTTTCTCGATTGGCGCGCCTGGAGCCGAAACAATCCAGACATGGCGATCGCAGCTCTCATGGCCCGAGCCTGCCCGATGCTGTCGGCATCGGAAGCGGCCGCCTACGAGGCCCCCTACCCGGATGCATCTTACAAAAGTGGCGTCAGGCGCTTTCCCGATCTGGTACCAGATACCCCGGATGCCGATGGCGCCGCGCTCTCCCGACAAGCACGCGACTGGTGGGCAACCTCGTGGCGAGGGCGCACGGCGATGGTGATCGGGGCCAAGGACCCGGTCCTCGGACGGCCCATCATGACGGCGCTCGCCGCCACGATCCACGGCTGCCCAAACCCGGTTGTCCTCGCGGACGCCGGCCATTTTGTCCAGGAGTGGGCCGACGACGTGATGTCGGCGGCGTTGCCACTGCTGGGGTGAGCGACGACGACACGGAAGTTCTCATGACCAAAGCGCCAAAATCCGCCGGTACACCGTTCACGCCGACACCCGTTCCCCGTCGCACGATGCTGCTGACCGGCGCCAGCCGCGGCATCGGTCATGCCACCGTGAAGCTGTTCATGGAACACGGCTGGCGCATACTGACCGTCTCGCGCCATGCGTTTGCCGACGAATGCCCCTGGCCCGGCGGTCGCGACGGGCATCTGCAAGCCGATCTCGGCGACGTCGGCGACGTTGAACGGCTGGTTGCGACCGTCAAGCAAAAGCTCGCCGGTGCGGGCCTCGATGCGCTGGTCAACAATGCCGGCATCTCGCCCAAAGGCGAAAACGGCTCGCGCCTCGGCATTCGGACCACGGATGCCGATACCTGGCATCAGGTGATGAACGTCAATTTGGTCTCGACGGCTTTGCTCGCCCGCGGTCTGCACGACGACATCGCCAAGGCAAAGGGCTCCATCGTCAATGTGACCTCGATCGTCGGCTCCCGCGTGCATCCTTTCGCAGGCGTCGCCTATGCCTGCTCGAAGGCGGCCCTGGCGGCTCTGACGCGCGAACTGGCGCACGAATTCGGCCCCCTTGGCGTCCGCGTCAACGCCATTGCACCGGGCGAAATCGACACCGCCATCCTGTCGCCCGGCACGTCCGACATCGTCGACAATCAAATTCCCCTGCAGCGACTGGGCACGCCCCGGGAAGTCGCAGAGACCATTCATTTCCTGTGTTCCGAGCGTGCCGCC
>JANOAW010000164.1:0-2454 GCA_031411355.1 Hyphomicrobiaceae bacterium
CTGTGGAGTGTCCAGTGACGCATCGAGGTGAGCAGCCCCGTTTCGACGCGCCTCGATGCGATATTCGACGGGGTATCATAGCCGCGCAGGCCAGCACCGAAGTGTGCTGCCGAGCGCCGCTCGACCAGTCAGCCACCATAATAGCTGCTTTCAGACTATTGTGACCGGCTCACAGTCACGCATGTGCCGGACATCGCAACTTTACCGTCGCGCCAGCATGCCACAGGAGGGTAATTTGCGATGGCTAGAGCGCTGCCAAACAACAAGGCGGACACAAGAAAGAACAGGCGCAAAAAATTGTTCTGAACGAAACGGAATGCTCTCGACGGCCTCCAACTCGGATCGCGCGCCTGCCTGATTTTGGCAAATCGATTGAATGCTATTTCAGGTAAAAACACCATCGAGAGAACCAGGGGTACCGACCAGTACCAAGTCGACACGAGGAACTCGACTTTCCCCATGCGCTCCGCACGTGCAACCTGAGCCCCCAATACGAGGCTCAGGTATAACAGAGATAAAATTCCGACAATGCGCGCACACATATGTGGTCCTGCCATATCCTGCTTTGGCAGCGGTTTTTAAGCCGAACTCACATGAACGACTTTTGCATGGCGATGACGACGTCCTTGAGCTTGCCCTCGGTCGCGCCCGAGAGATCCTTGGTCGTTCTGATATCATCGAGAATGGCGATGTTGGGACCACGCAGACTGGTCAGCAGCGCCGTCTCGAATTCCTTGACTTTGTTGAGCGGCAGCGGATCGAGATAGCCGTTGGTGCCGGACCAGATCACGCACACCTGCTCCTCCATCTTGAGCGGCGAGAACTGCGCCTGCTTCAAGAGTTCGGTCAGGCGCGAGCCGCGATTGAGCATCTTCTGCGTGGCCGCGTCGAGATCGGAGCCGAACTGAGCGAATGCCGCCATTTCGCGGTATTGCGCCAGCTCACCCTTGATCTTGCCGGCGACTTTCTTCATCGCCTTGGTTTGTGCCGACGATCCGACGCGCGAGACCGAGAGACCGACGTTCACGGCCGGACGGATGCCCTGATAGAACAAGTCGGTTTCCAAGAAGATCTGGCCGTCGGTGATCGAAATGACGTTGGTCGGAATGAATGCCGACACGTCGTTACCCTGCGTTTCGATGATCGGCAGTGCGGTCAGCGATCCCTTGCCGGCGCCATCGCCCATCTTGGCAGCGCGCTCGAGCAGGCGTGAGTGGAGATAGAAAACGTCGCCCGGATAGGCTTCGCGACCGGGCGGACGGCGCAACAGCAATGACATCTGGCGGTAGGCGACGGCCTGCTTGGACAAGTCGTCATAGATGATGACGGCGTGCATCTTGTTGTCGCGGAAATACTCGCCCATGGCGCAACCGGTGAACGGGGCCAGGAACTGCATCGGCGCCGGATCGGATGCTGTGGCTGCCACGACGATCGAATATTCGAGCGCGCCCTGATCTTCCAACACCTTGACGAACTGCGCCACGGTCGAGCGCTTCTGCCCGATAGCGACGTAGACGCAATAGAGCTTGGCGCTCTCGTCGGTGCCCTTGTTGATGGCTTTCTGGTTGAGGATCGTGTCGAGGGCGACGGCGGTTTTACCGGTCTGGCGGTCGCCGATGATCAGCTCGCGCTGGCCACGGCCGATCGGGATCAGCGCGTCGACGGACTTGAGGCCGGTCGCCATCGGCTCGTGCACCGACTTACGCGGAATGATGCCGGGCGCCTTGACGTCGACGCGCGACTTCTGATCCGTTTTGATCGGACCTTTGCCGTCGATGGGATTGCCGAGACCATCGACCACGCGGCCGAGCAGGCCCTTGCCGACGGGCACTTCGACGATCGCGCCGGTGCGCTTGACGGTATCGCCTTCCTTGATCGAGCGGTCGTCGCCGAAGATCACGACGCCGACGTTGTCGGCTTCGAGGTTCAGCGCCATGCCGCGGATGTTGCCCGGGAATTCGACCATCTCACCGGCTTGGACCTTGTCGAGGCCGTACACGCGGGCGATGCCGTCGCCGACCGACAGAACCTGGCCGATTTCCGAGACCTGGGCTTCTTGGCCGAAATTCTTGATCTGATCCTTGAGGATCGAAGAGATTTCTGCGGCGCGGATATCCATCAGGCCGTTCCTTTCATGGCAACTTTGAGCATCGAGAGTTTTGTCTTGAGCGAGCTGTCGATCATGCGGCTGCCGACTTTGACGATCAGGCCGCCGAGCAGACTCGGATCGATTTTGGTCGTGACCGACACATCTTTACCGACGGTCGATTTCAGGGTCTCGCGGAGCGTCGCCAACTGGTCGCTCGACAACGCCTGCGCCGACGTCACCTCGGCTGAAACCTCACCGCGATCACGGGCGGAAATGGCCCGATACACCGTGATCATGTCGCCGACGGCGAACAAACGCCGGTTGCGGGCGAGCAGCTTCAGGAAGTTGCCGGCGAGGCCGCCGAT
>JANOAW010000165.1:0-2912 GCA_031411355.1 Hyphomicrobiaceae bacterium
TTTTGGATCTGGCGGCAGCCGCGACACCGATCGGGCTGTTCTTCGGCCGCATCGCCAATTTTGTGAATGGCGAGCTTTGGGGGCGTCCGAGCACGGTCGGCTGGGCGATGGTGTTTCCCGATCCCGAGGCACGTGGCGTGCCGCGGCATCCGAGCCAGTTGTACGAGGCCGGACTCGAAGGTGCCGTGCTGTTTCTTGGCCTCGCCTGGCTGATCTATCATCGGGACGCGCTGAAGCGTCCGGGATTGGTGGCGGGCGTGTTCACGGCTGGATATGGCGTGGCACGGTCGATCTGCGAGCTGTTTCGCGAGCCGGATTTCGCGCATTGGGCCACGTTCGGGCCGATGACCGCCGGCATCTTATATTCGCTGCCCATGATCGCGGCCGGGCTGTGGCTGGCGCAGCGCGCTGGCCGGTCAGCGACTGCGGCATGACATGAGCACGACCTACGATCCCGAGGCACGTCGTGAGACGCCGCTGGCTTTGAAGCTCAAGGCTCGCATCAAAGCCGATGGGCCGATCTCCAACTGGCAGTTCATGCGCGCCTGCCAGCAGGACCCGGAATTCGGCTACTACCGCACGCGCAACGCCATCGGCAAAAGCGGCGACTTCGTCACGGCGCCCGAAATCTCCCAGGTGTTCGGTGAGTTGATCGGGCTCTGGTGCGCGGTCGTCTGGGAACAGATGGGCAAGCCCGCGCCATTCGATCTGATCGAGTTCGGCCCCGGCCGCGGCACCATGCTGGCCGACGCCTTGCGGGCGTGTCGCGTGGTTCCAGCGTTTCTCGCGGCGCTGCGCGTGACCCTGATCGAGAGCAATGTCGCGCTCGCGGCCATCCAGCGTGACACGCTGGCGTCGGTCGCCGTGCCGCTGCAATGGTTCAGCAGTCTTGATGAAGCGCGGGACGCGCGGCGCAAAGGGCAAATTCAGCGTGGAGCGGGCATCGTGCTCGCCAACGAGTTTCTCGACACGTCGATCGCCGGTACACTCGTCTACGAGGGTGGCACGTGGCTCGAGCGGCATATCGGCGTCGATGACCGCGATCGCCTCGTTTACGTGAAGCGGCCGTGGCGCTTCATATCGTCAAAGGCGAAGCCGAAGTTGCGCCACACACCCAGGCAGCCGACCGAGGGCGACGTGTTCGTCGAAGCCTTGCCGCCGGAGCCACTCATGACCGCGTGCATTTCTCTGCTCGACAACAACCAGGCCGCCGCCCTGCTGATCGACTATGGCCACACGACGACGGGCTATGGCGACATCGTCCAGGCCATTCGCAATCATTGCTTCGAGCACCCGCTGACCTCGCCCGGTGAGGCCGACCTGTCGATCCAGGTCGATTTCGAGGACACGTGTCATTGGTTCAGCTGGATGGATCGTCAAGGCCCGGTCACGCAGGCTGAGTTCCTCGGCTCGCTCGGGATCGCTCACCGAGCCTCGCGTTTGATGGCAGCTCATCCGGCGAAGGCCAATATGATCGAGACCGGCGTCGCGCGATTGATGGCGCCCGGCGGCATGGGGACGCGTTTCAAAGTGTTGGGTGTGCGCTCCAAGGGCTTGCCGCCGCTGCCGGGCTTTCCTACGACAGCGGGACGATGACCACAGCCGCCAAACCGCCAGAGCCGACCACGGGTGAAACCGTTCCCGACGCCAAGCCCGATGCGGGCAAGGGCGCGGATGCCGGGTCGTTCCGTGTGCGCCTCAAGGCGCGCATGTTGCAGATCGCCGAGCGTTTGCTCGAAGACGAGGGTCTGTCGGGCGTGCAGGCGCGCCGCATCGCCAAAGAGGCCGATTGCGCGGTCGGCACACTTTACAATGTCTTCAACGGTCTCGACGGCCTGATCGTGGCCGCCAACACACAAACACTGCGGGCATTCGGGCGCGTGGGGGAAGCGGCCATGCGCCGCGCCGCATCGCGGCCCTTCGGCGAGCAGCTGGAGGCGCTGGCCTTGGCGTATCTCGATTTCGCCATCGCGCACCGCCGTCGCTGGAAAGCCGTGTTCGACCATCAGATGCCCGACGGCGAGGACGTGCCGGCGCCCTATCGCATCGACCAGAACCGCCTGTTCGCCATGATCGAACTGCCTTTGGCGGCCATCATCGCCGATCCCGCACAGCGATCGAGCGCGGCGCGAAGCCTGTTCGCCGCCGTGCACGGCATCGTCGCCCTCGCCCTCGACCGCAAGCTCGGGCCGTTCGACGCCGCCGAGACCGAGCGGCAGGTGCGTTTCATCGTCGGGCTGATGGCGAGCGGGCTCGCACGCCGGCCAGTCGCCGCCTGACGGCTGATGCATTTGGCGGCTGCGCATTTATGGACACTTGATCGTCGCAGCGGACGGTCGCATGCTTGGTTACTAGGCAGTCTGAGGGTCGTGCATGTCTGGCATCAACGATTTCGTCGTCAAGTTCGCGACGGTGAACGGGTCGGGTTCGGCATCGGCGAACGGCATGTTCGCCAAGACACTGTTCCGCATGGGGCTGCCCGTCAGTCCAAAGAACATCTTTCCGTCCAACATCCAGGGCCTCGCCACCTGGTATGAGGTGCGCGTCTCGGAGGCCGGCTACCTCGCGCGGCGCGATGGCATCGACCTGATGGTCGCCATGAACCCGCAGACCTACAAGGAAGATCTCGAGGCCGTCGTGCCCGGCGGTTGGCTTTTGTACGACAGCACCATGGAGCGCCGCTGGGCGCGCAGCGATATCACCGTGCTGGGTGTGCCGATCTCAGAGATGTGTGCGCGCAAATGGGCGGCGCCACGCAAGCGCCAACTGCTCAAGAACATGGTCTACGTTGGCGCGCTCTCGGCTCTGCTCGACATGGACATGGACACCGTTGCCACGGTCGTGTCGGATCAGTTCAAGGGCAAAGCCGAGCTGATCGCTGAAAACATGGAGGCGCTCTCGCTCGGCCGCGC
>JANOAW010000166.1:0-3677 GCA_031411355.1 Hyphomicrobiaceae bacterium
CGATCTCGATCGTGATCCCGGCGCGGGTGCGGAACACGTCGCCAGGGCGGAACGCGTTGCCGCTGATCGAGTTCTCCACCGCCGGCACCAGCATCTGCAGGCGCACCGGCAGCTTCCTCTGCATGATGAGCCGCGCGAGCGCGATGGCGTGCGCGGCCCCTCCCATGTCCTTCTTCATGAGGCGCATGCCCTCGGCGCTCTTGATGTCGAGCCCGCCCGTGTCGAAGCAGATCCCCTTGCCGACGATCGTGACGCGGCGTCCGTCAGGACTGCCGTTCCACGTCAGGTCGATCAAGCGCGGCGCACGCCCGGAGGCGCGTCCGACCGCATGGATCAAGGGAAAGTTGTGCGCGACGAGGTCGGAGCCGACAATTGATATGACGTTTGCCTCGTGTTTCGACGCGAGCAGGCGCGCGGCAGCTTCGAGTTCGGCCGGTCCCAGATCGTTGGCGGGCGTGTTGACGAGGTCGCGGCCGAACCAGACGCCCTCGACGATGGCCTGCACGCGCGCGGCATCGGCACCGGCGGGTATCAGGAGGCGCGGTTTTTGGTCGGGCGACGGCCCGGCCTTATAGCGCCGGAACGTGTACGCGCCGAGACCCCAGGCCACCGCTGCCAGGTCTGGGTGTTTCAGCGATCCAACCAAGCTGTACGTGCCCTTGGGCGCGCCCGGCGGAACGAAGCCGATCGACACCTCGGCGCGTTGCATGCTGTCGCGTGGGTTCGGCGCGGCCCCGAGCGCGATGCCGGCCGGCGCCCCGTCAGCCCCGGGGACAAGCACTGCTTTACGGCTCGCTGGCGTAAAATTCTGCGCCGCCAGCCACGCCCGCTGCTCCAGGGTCAGCTCATGCGTGTCCATCCACTGATCATCGCCTGCCAACCAGAGCGGGCGCGGCGCCTGAGGCTTGGATTTTTTGGCTGTATAGACCGCGCTGGCATCGGGCCAGGTTGGTGCAGGCGGCTGAGGTGGCAGGCTCATGGGGTTTTATCCGCAAAGCGCGCGCGCAGCGCGGCGAGGGCCTCGGGTGTGTCGATGTCGGCGAGGACCGCATCGCTGTCGAATTCGACGTCGACTGCGTCATCGGCATGCTGGCCGAGCAGATGTTTGGCGCCCGTGTCGCCCGTCGCGCCGGCCATGTCTTTAAACAACGCGCGCCCCCACAACACGGGATTGCCGCGTTTTCCAGCCCGCGTCGGCACGATGATCGAGCGTCCGTCCGCAGGCGAAAACGCAGCGATCAACCGGTCGAGATGCCGAGCGGTGATTTCGGGCATGTCGCCGAGGGCGACGATCACGCCGTCGACGTCGGCGGGTAGTGCCGCGAGCCCGCATTTGAGTGATGTCGAAAGTCCCTGGGCGAAGTCGGGGTTGTGCACGATCCCGACGGCGAGACCTTCAAGCGCGCTCGTCACGCGCTCAGCCTCGTTGCCCGTGACGGCGATGACCATGGCGCAACGGCTCGCGCACGCCGCTTCGACGACGTGGCGCACGATCGGTTTGCCGCCGACATCGGCCACCAGTTTGTTGCCCCCCATGCGCGTCGCACGGCCGGCCGCCAGCACGAGGCACGCGATGCGGGCCGCCTGTCGACCGTCCACCTGTCGACCGTCCACCTGTGGTCCGGCCGGCGCATCGCCACCCCGCGGCTGCGGCCGTGTCGGAATTTCCTTGAGCAGGCCGCCAACGCCCATGCGCCCGATATCGGCGGACGTGACCGCCACCCCCGCGAGGACGCGTTCGAGGACCCAGTCGAAGCCGTTGAGCTTGGGTGAACTCGCACAACTCGGAATGCCGATGACGGAGGTCGCGCCGAGTGACCCGAGCAGCAGCAGATTGCCGGGATCGACGGGCATGCCGAGCCGCTCTATGCGGCCGCCAGCTTCGATCAGGCCGGCGGGCACGACGTCGCCCTCGTCGACGATAGCGGAGGCGGCGAAGACGAGGATCGGATCGCAACCGCGCGCGGCCAGATCGCGGATACCACCCGCAAGCGCTGAAATCGTATGCTCCACGTGCAGATCCGCCACGACGACGCTGCCGAGACTTTCGACACGCGCCGTGATCACCGCGCGTCGCTTGGCGCGCACACTCGGCTTGGTCGAGGACAGCGTGGTCAGGATCAATCCGAGCTGTTTGGGCACGAAAGCTGCGACCGACATCGGCGCCATGCTGGCGGCTTTACGGGCGGCCGCGAGCGCGTCGTCGGGCACGGCGAACGGAATGATCTTGACGGTCGCGATCATATCGCCGGCGGCAACTCGGTCGTTGGGACGCAAGGTCGCGACGGTGAGGCGCGGGTCGCCGTTGACCGCGGCGAGCGCATCGACGTCGAAGCGCAACAGGCCGGCAGCCGTCGCATAGAGATTGCAGCGCCCCGTGAAAGGTTCAGCCACCCGCACACCCGCGCCTGCGAGTGCCTGCGCCAAGTCGTGGGCGGCCGCGTCTTCGCCGATATCGCCGGCCTCGAGACGGGCCGCCATGACGGACGCTATGCCTGACGCCCGCAACGCGGTGACGTCGGCTGCCGACACACGGCGCCCCTTCTTGAGCATCCCGCCCGCCACAGCGGCACTGTGCGCGAGAATGGACCCTTCCGCGTCATCGACGGCGACCGTTGCGAACTTCATAGCGACGCCAGCAGCCTCTCGACGTAAGCCGGCACGATGCGCGTGCCGGGTCCATGTATCACCTCGGCAAAGCGCGTCGCGCCGTCGGAGGGTTCCAGGTTCAACTCGACAGTATGTGCGCCCGCCTGCCGCGCACCCGATACGAACCCCGCCGCAGGATAGACATTGCCGCTGGTGCCGATCGAGAGGAATAGATCGCATGCTGAGACGAGATCGTACAATCGATCCATGTGGTACGGCATTTCGCCGAACCAGACGACATCGGGGCGCATGCCGCCCGAGGCGCGGCACAGCGGGCACGACGTCTCAGGGGTCATGTCGGTGTGCCATGCCATGCGCTGGTCGCATGTGGTGCACCAGGCTTTCGACAACTCGCCGTGCATGTGGATCAGATTTTTCGAACCCGCCGCCTCGTGCAGGTTGTCGACGTTCTGCGTGATCAGGTGCACCGTCACACCGCGGCTGGCGCCCTCGGCTTCGAGCCGTGCCAGCGCGATATGTCCGGCATTCGGCACCACCGTTTTCAAGCCGGCGCGGCGACTGTTGTAAAAATCGTGCACCAGCATCGGATTGCGCGCAAAGCCCTGCGGCGTCGCGACGTCCTCGACATCGTACTTGGACCAGATGCCGTCCTTGTCACGAAAGGTCGAGATGCCGCTTTCGGCGGAAATGCCGGCGCCGGTGAGGATCACGATGTTGCTGTAGGTGGGCATCGCGAAGGTCCGGAGGACAAGGGGCACACAGCACACCGTAGCCGACCTCGGGCCCGGCCTCCAAGGGGCGGCATGCGAACATTGCACAAACAATTCATAACCAGATGGCCTGCCTGATGGCCTGCCGAATGGCCTGCCGAATGGCCTGATTGCGAGGCAGGCCGACACATGCCAGAGAGCGGGCATGCAACGGCCAATTCTCGAACTCTCCGACCTGCGCCGCACCTTCAAGCAGGGCGAGAAGGAAATTCACGTGCTCGCGGGTGCGAGCACTGCCTTATATGCCGGACAAGCCGTCGCGCTCGTCGGTCCATCGGGCGCTGGCAAATCGACCTT
>JANOAW010000167.1:0-1865 GCA_031411355.1 Hyphomicrobiaceae bacterium
TTTCCTCTCAACGGCAGGATCGCTTGCGTTTCTCGGGCCCGCGCGCTCTTGGCCGACCCGCCAGCCGAGTCACCCTCGACGATGAAAATCTCCGTCCCCGCCGCCTGCTGGATCGAGCAATCGGCGAGCTTCCCCGGCAACCGCAATTTACGCGTCGCCGATTGCCGCCCGACTTCCTTCTCGCGCCGCCGCTTGAGCCGGTCCTCCGACTGCTCGACGCACCACTCGAGCAACTTCGTTGCCTGCTGCGGACTGTCAGCGAGCCAATGATCGAACGCGTCCCGCACCGTCGTCTCGACGATCTTCGTCGCTTCCTGCGTCGACAAGCGCCCCTTGGTTTGCCCCTGAAACGCCGCGCCGCGAATGAATACCGACAGCATCGACGCCGCCGTTCCGACCACATCGTCGGACGTGATTTGCGCCGCCTTCTTGTTGCCGGTCAGTTCGCCGTAAGCGCGCAGCCCTTTATACAAAGCTTGGCGGAACCCGGCCTCGTGCGTGCCCCCGTCCGGCGTCGGAATCGTGTTGCAGTAGGACGACGAGAACCCGTCTTCGTCGATGATCCACGCGACCGCCCACTCGACCGAGCCGTGGCCGTCATCCTTGCCCGTCCGCCCGGCAAACATATCCTTGGTGACCGGCGTCTGCCCTTCGATCGAAGCTGCTAGATATTCCTTGAGACCGCCTGGGAAATGAAACACCGCTTCCGCGGGCGTGTCGTCGGTGATGATGGCTGGATCGCACGTCCAGCGGATTTCGACGCCCGAAAACAGATACGCCTTCGAGCGCGCCATTTTCAAAAGCCGCGCCGGCTTGAACGTCGCCCCTTTGCCGAAAATCTTGTCGTCGGGCTTAAAGCGCACCGTCGTGCCGCGCCGGTTCATCGTCGAGCCGAGGCGCTCGAGCTTCGTCTGCGCGATGCCGCGGCTGAACACCATCCGGTACAATTGCTGCCCGCGCGCGACTTCGACTTCGCACACCTCCGACAACGCATTGACGACCGACACGCCGACGCCGTGCAAGCCGCCGCTGGTGTTGTAGTTCTTCGCGTCGAACTTGCCGCCCGAATGCAGCGTCGTCATGATGACTTCAAGCGCCGACTTGTTTTTGAATTTGGGATGCGCATCGACCGGAATGCCGCGCCCATTATCGGTGACCGATAGAAATCCCATCGCATCGAGACGCACGTCGATGAACGTCGCGTGCCCAGCAACCGCCTCGTCCATCGAATTGTCGATGACTTCGGCGAACAGATGATGCAGCGCCGCCTCGTCCGTGCCGCCGATATACATGCCGGGATGCCGCCGCACGGGCTCGAGCCCCTCGAGCACGTCGATGTTGGCGGCGGTATAACTGTCGGACGCATCGCCCGAGCGGTCGGTAATTTTACGGACACGCGACGTTTTATCGGTCATTTCGGTTCCGAAATCAGAGAACAGGTCATTTTGCGGTTTGGCCATTCGGCATTCCGTCGGTTGTGGAGACGCGTTGGCACGCGCACATACGCGAAGGTAAGCGGCACGCACAAGTGGTACGCACAAAAGCCGTCCGGCCCCACCGGCGAATCTGGAGTCCAAGTTTATAGCGCGAGCTTCGGCCGTGATGCCATGCGCAATCGGGTCCTGTGGCGCACTGGCCACGGGAAAGCGCGCCGCAATCGCGCGTTTTGCATTGCTATTAGACGATAATGTCGTCGCCGCCGAGCGTATCTGCGAACACGTTTCGGAGCACGATCGTGTTGGATCCAAACGAAACGATTGTGTCGTCGCCCGCTTGCGCCGCCGCCCAAGTCGTGCCGGCGCCTCACCCGAGTTGCCATAGACGTAATAGTTTTCGATCGACGCCCGATAGAACCCGAAGTTTTC
>JANOAW010000168.1:0-13865 GCA_031411355.1 Hyphomicrobiaceae bacterium
GGTGCGGTCCGGCAAGGTAACCAGCACGACAGGCTTTGTGGCAGCCGCGATATCCTTCAGCAATCGGTCTGTCCACGAAGCCCGGTCGATCACATCCCAATCCGCCTGCTGCACCCATCGCGCGGTTTTCAGGCGCGTTTGCCACCGGCTCTGCCAATGATCTGCAGCCGAGCCTGTCCAGCCGGGCACCATCAACACTTCGACGTCAGCCGTGCGCATGATCAAACCTCGTTTTATCTAGGCCACGCGTCGGCCCAGGCGGTGATGCATGTGCGCCGGGCAGCTTGCCCGCAAAGCCGGCTATGGTCGCCGCCCCAGCGCGCCAGACGGCGATTGCATCGACAGACCCGTTCCGCCATAGTGATTGCACAGAGCAGGAATGCGGCCAACGCAGGGCAACCGCACGGCCGTTGAGGAGAGACGACAGCGATGCAGACGGCAGAAGCACCACGGGCTCCCGTGGCCTCGACCGCCCAGGTCGGCCAGGCCGCCATCGTTCTGTCCCAGGTCAATAAATGGTACGGCGAATTTCACGTTCTGCGAAACATCAATCTCACCGTCTCGCGAGGCGAACGCATCGTCATTTGCGGTCCCTCCGGATCGGGTAAATCGACACTGATCCGGTGCATCAATCGCCTGGAGGAGCATCAGGCCGGCCGCATCGTCGTCGAGGGCACGGAACTCACCAACGACATCCGCCAGATCGACGCCATCCGCGCCAACGTTGGAATGGTCTTCCAGTCGTTCAATCTGTTTCCGCATCTGACCATCATGGATAATCTGTGTCTCGCGCCGGTGTGGGTCAAAAAGATGCCACGCGCCGAAGCCGAAAAGATCGCCATGAAGTATCTTGAACGTGTTCGCATTCCGGAGCAGGCGCATAAATTCCCGGGCCAGCTCTCGGGCGGCCAGCAACAGCGCGTCGCAATCGCCCGCGCGTTGTGCATGAGCCCCGGCATCATGCTGTTCGACGAGCCGACCTCGGCACTCGATCCCGAGATGGTCAAGGAGGTGCTCGACACCATGATCAGCCTCGCGCGCGAGGGTATGACCATGATCTGCGTCACGCACGAAATGGGTTTCGCCAAGTCGGTCGCCGACCGCGTTATCTTCATGGACAAGGGCGAGATCGTCGAGCAGGCGGCGCCAGCCGAATTCTTCACCAATCCCAAGTCCGACCGCACCAAGCTGTTCCTCAGCCAGATCCTCAATCACTGAGGCTCTTACGCCTCGCTCTTGCCCGGCATGCCCCGGATGGCGGCTTGCGCTGCGGCGAGGCGTGCGACCGGCACCCGAAACGGCGAGCACGAGACATAATCGAGCTTCGCCTGATGACAGAAGGCGACCGATTTCGGATCGCCCCCGTGTTCGCCACAAATGCCGATCTTGAGTTTAGGTTTCACGCTCCGCCCGCGTTCGGTGCCGATCTGCACCAGTTCGCCGACGCCGTCCTGATCGATGGAAACGAACGGATCGGTATCGATGATCTTGGCGTCGAGATAGTCGCCGAGGATCGGGGCGGCATCGTCACGACTGAGCCCGAGACACGTCTGGGTGAGGTCGTTGGTGCCAAACGAGAAGAATTCAGCTCCGTTCGGGCCTTCGGCGATTTCGGCCGCCTTCAGCGCGGCGCGCGGCAGTTCGATCATGGTGCCGATGTGGTAGGTCAGTTGGACGCCGGTCTCGGCTTCGACGGCGGCAGCGGTACGCCGAATGACGTCTGCGAGAATGTCGAATTCGCGGCGAAATGCGACCAACGGAATCATCACCTCGGATACCACCGGTATGCCCGTTGACTTGGCGGCCGCGACGGCTGCCTCAAAGATGGCACGGGCCTGCATTTCAGTGATCTCGGGATATCGAATCGCCAGCCGACAACCGCGAAACCCGAGCATCGGGTTGACCTCGTGCAGTTCCTTGATGCGATCCTGCAGGCGGGCGAGCGGCACGCCAAGCTCGGCGGCGACGTCCCCGGCTTCCTTGGCTTCGTGTGGCAGGAATTCGTGCAACGGCGGGTCGAGCAGTCGGATCGTCACGGGCATGCCCGCCATGATCTCGAACAGCTTGGTGAAATCAGCGCGCTGCATGGGCAGTATTTTCGCCAGCGCCTTGCGCCGCCCGGTCAGGTCCTCGGCGCAGATCATCTCGCGCATGGCGAGGATGCGGTCTTTTTCGAAAAACATGTGCTCGGTGCGGCACAAACCGATGCCCTCCGCACCATAGCTGCGCGCGGTCTGGGCATCGCGGGGCGTATCGGCATTGGCGCGCACGCCGAGTTTGCGCGCAGCATCCGCCCAGGTCATCAGGGTCGCGAATTCGCCCGACAGCTCTGGCGGCCGCATCTTGACCCGGCCCTCGAGCACCTCGCCCGTCGAGCCGTCGATGGTGATGATCTCGCCGCGCTTCAAGGTTTTGCCGAGAATTCGGACGCTGCCTGCCACAGCGTCGATCTTCAACGCGCCCGCGCCACAGACGCACGGCCGCCCCATGCCGCGAGCGACGACCGCTGCGTGACTGGTCTGTCCGCCGCGCGCGGTCAAAATACCTTGGGCGACCACCATGCCCTCGATGTCCTCGGGGCTGGTTTCTTCGCGCACGAGAATGCAATCGCGACCGGCGGCCTTGGCGGCTTTGGCGCTGTCGCTGTCGAAGACGATCTCGCCAGATGCGGCGCCCGGCGACGCTGCGAGCCCCGTCGTCAGGATGGTCTTGTGGGCGGCGGGATCGATGGTCGGGTGCAACAGCTGATCGAGTTGATCGGGCTCGATGCGCAGGATCGCCTCGTCTTTGCTGATCACGCCTTCGTCGGCAAGGTCGATCGCGATCTTGAAGGCGGCCTTGGTCGTGCGTTTGCCCGAACGGGTCTGCAGCATCCAGAGTTTGCCTTCCTGGATGGTGAACTCGATGTCCTGCATATCGCGATAACGCCCTTCGAGACGGGCAAAGATGTCGACCAGCTCCTTGAAGGTCGAGGGCATCAGCGCTTCGAGGGACGGCGCATCGCTCAGTGCATCGAGGCGCGCCCTTTCGGTTAGATTCTGGGGAGTGCGAATGCCGGCGACGACATCCTCGCCTTGAGCGTTGACCAGGAACTCGCCGTAGATGGCCTTTTCGCCTGTCGACGGATTGCGCGTGAAGGCGACACCGGTCGCGCTGGTCTCCCCGCGATTGCCGAACACCATGGCCTGGACGTTGACGGCCGTGCCCCAGGCATCCGGAATTTCGTACAGGCGGCGATACGTTTTGGCGCGATCGTTCTGCCACGATCCGAACACGGCGCCGATGGAGCCCCAGAGCTGATCACGCGTATCTTGCGGAAACGGGCGGTCGATCTTGGTTTCAACGATTGTCTTGTAGACCGGGATCAGTTTCCGCCAATCGTCGGCGGACAAATCGGTATCGAGGTCGTGACCGTTGAGGTCCTTGTGGCGTTGCAGGGCCTCTTCGAAGTTGTGATGGTCGACGTCGAGCACGACGCTCGAATACATGGTGATGAAGCGCCGGTAACTGTCGTAGGCGAAGCGCGCGTCACCCGTTCGTCGGGCGAGCCCCTCGACGGTGACGTCGTTCAAGCCGAGGTTCAGGATGGTGTCCATCATGCCCGGCATCGAGGCGCGCGCCCCGGACCGGACGGAGACGAGAAGCGGGTTGCCGGCGTCGCCAAAAACGCACCCGACAGCATCACCGATGGCCGTCAGCGCGGCATCGACGTCGGCGGACAGGCCATCCGGGAAGCGGCGACCGAGGTCGTAGAAAGCCGTGCACACTTCGGTCGTGATGGTGAAGCCGGGTGGCACCGGCAAACCTAGCGCTGCCATTTCGGCCAGGTTGGCACCCTTGCCGCCGAGCAGATTTTTCATATCGGCTCGGCCGTCGTTTCGGCCAGCGCCGAAAGCGTAGACGTATTTCTTGGAGGCAGTGGTCGAGGACATCAGGAGGTCACTCCGAATCAGCCGACACCGGGCATGGACTGAGCCGGGTTACCGACGGTCGCGCTCGAATGCAAACGCGGGGCGAAAGCGATTTTGTCGGGCGCGTCCTTTGACAGCATGTTGCCGCGCATCAACTACGGCCGCTGCATCAACTTCGATAGTCGGCGTTGATCGAAACGTAGTCGTGCGTGAGGTCGCACGTCCACACGGTCGCCTTGGCCGCGCCGACGCCCACATCGATGCGCATGACGATTTCCGGCTGTTGCATGTATCGGGCGACGGTGGCTTCGACATATTCGGCCGCCCGCTCGCCGTTGCGCGCAATGCAGTGATCCCCGAAATAGATCGATATCCGATCCCGATCAGCGGCTTCGCCCGCTTTGCCGACGGCCATGACGACGCGTCCCCAGTTGGGGTCGCTTGCCGACAGCGCCGTTTTGAGCAGGGGTGAATTCGCGACGGAAAGGCCGATGCGACGCGCGGCGTCCCAGGTTTCGGCGCCCGAGATTTCGATGGTGACGAATTTCGACGCGCCTTCGCCGTCTTTG
Organism: Hyphomicrobiaceae bacterium; assembly: GCA_031411355.1. GTDB lineage: Bacteria > Pseudomonadota > Alphaproteobacteria > Rhizobiales > Hyphomicrobiaceae > JABFRJ01. The sequence goes on from JANOAW010000168.1 coordinate 4,481, forward strand.
GCGACCTGGATGGCGAGATCACGCAGGAGGTCGTGCAGCGCTGCGTCGAAAGCTGCGAGCGCTGGGTCGGCGATATCGGCGATGGGCACTTGGCCGCGCTTTGCGGCGGCCCCGGTTGCAAACAACAAGCAGGTGTCTGACGTCGAGGTGTCGCTGTCGACGCTCATGCAGTTGAACGTCGTTCTGGCGTGTTGGGCCAACAAGCGCTGCAACACTGGCTGTGCGATGGCCGCGTCCGTGAACACGAAGCACAACATCGTCGCCATATCCGGCGCGATCATGCCGGCGCCCTTGCAGAAGCCGTTCAAGTGTACGTCGACGCCGCCGATCCTGGCGGTCCGTGTGACCAGCTTAGGATAGGTGTCGGTGGTCATGATGGCGCGGGCGGCTGACGCAAACATGTCCGGCACCGCAGATTTGGCGAGGGCCGGCAGCTGTGCTGCGATTTTGCCGCCGTCGAAAGGCTCACCGATCACGCCGGTCGAAGCAACGTAGATCTCGTGTGGCGAACAGGCAGCAACCCTGCATGCGGCATCGACCGTGACGCGCACGGTCTCGCGCCCCTTGGCGCCTGTGAAGGCGTTGGAGTTGCCGGAGTTGACGACCAGAGCCCGCGCGCGTCCACCGGCAGCTAACCCCTCCCGACACCACAGCACCGGCGCCGACGAGGTCTTGGATTGAGTCAACACGCCGGCCGCGACCGTATCGGCATCGAGCAGGCACAGCATCAGATCAGTGCGATTCTTATAGCGAATGCCCGCTTCGATGGTTGCGAAGCGGACGCCCTCGATGCGTGGCACCTCTGGCAACGCCGTCGGCGCAAACGGCGAAATCTTGGCGGCGTTGCCCATGGCGATCCGTTCTGATTGAAGTGCGAAGCAAGGTGCTCATGTCCCAGATCTGGCGGGCGCTTTCAACTCGGCGATCGCAATCATCCGAGCCCGATCACGCCCAACCCAACTCTTTCAGCGCCCAACCGGAATTCCAGATTTTCGTCATATGGCTGATCTTGTCGCCCGTGAATGTCATCACGTAGACATAGTCCGAATTGGTGGTCTTGCCGGTTGCCGGCACCGGTCCGCCAGCGCCCGTATGCGTGCCCGTGAAGACGGCATAGGCACAAACGTTGCGGCGCGCGTCGTCGGTGGCAAACGACTTCAGCGTGTATCGCCCATCAGCCAATGGTCCGAGAATGGCTTGCATCCAGTTCGCATAGCTCTCGAGCGATTTGACATCCGCAAGGGGTTCGACCTGCGCGGCGAACGTCGCATCGGGTGTGCAGTACGCCTTGCAGACCTCCCACCCTTTGCCCGTCTCACACGCGTCGAAAAATTTCATCGCGACATCTGTGATCGACATATCCTGATCTCCAAGCAAAATTGCTGTGAATTCGCGAATGCGCCGGCACCCGCGAAACGTCGGCAGGTACGTCCTGTTTAGATTTCCAAGATCGCATTGTCGACACGGTGCCGATGGCATGCCGCACGTGACTTTCCATGTTGCGGCGCAAAGAGGTGTGCTATCGGGCGCCGTCGGACCGAGCGGTGATGAGGAGACGAGCCGTGGACAGCACATCGATCAAGAGCTTTTTCCATGCCGGCCTCGCCGATGCCGATCCGGAATTGAACGGCACCATCGTGCGTGAACTCGGCCGTCAGCGTCACGAAATCGAACTGATCGCGTCTGAAAACATCGTCTCGCGTGCCGTCCTCGAAGCGGCCGGTTCAATCATGACCAACAAATATGCCGAGGGCTATCCGGGCAAGCGCTATTACGGCGGCTGCCAGTTCGTCGACGAAGCCGAGACGCTCGCCATCGAGCGCGCCAAAACCTTGTTCGGGGCCAAGTTCGCCAATGTGCAGCCCAACTCCGGCAGCCAGATGAACCAGGCCGTGTTTCTCGCTCTACTGAAGCCGGGCGATACGTTCATGGGACTCGATCTCAGTTGCGGAGGCCATCTGACCCACGGCTCGCCGGTCAACATCAGCGGCAAATGGTTCAAGGTCGTGCCCTACGACGTCAGCCGCGACACGCACGTGATCGATATGGACCGCGTCGAGGAGATCGCCCGCAAGGAGAGGCCGAAACTGATCATCGGTGGCGGCTCTGCCTATGCCCGCGCCTGGGACTGGGCGCGCTTTCGCAAGATCGCCGACGACATCGGCGCCTATTTCATGGTCGACATGGCGCATATCGCGGGCCTGGTCGCGGGCGGGGTGCACGTTTCGCCCGTGCCGCACGCACACGTGGTCACCACGACGACACACAAGTCGCTCCGCGGACCGCGCGGCGGGCTGATCCTCACCAACGACGAGGACATTGCCAAGAAGATCAATTCAGCCGTGTTTCCGGGCCTGCAAGGTGGCCCGTTCATGCACATCATCGCAGCCAAGGCAGTGGCTTTCGGCGAGGCCTTGCGGCCTGAGTTCAAGGCCTACGCGCACCAGGTCGTGGCCAATGCCCGCGTGCTTGCCGATACCATCAAGACGGGTGGATACGACATCGTCACCGGCGGCACGGACAACCATCTCATGCTGGTCGACCTCAGGCCGAAACAGCTGACCGGCAAAGCTTCTGAAATCGGTCTCGGCCGTGCCCACATCACGTGCAACAAGAACGGCGTGCCGTTTGACGAAAAGAGCCCGTTCATCACATCCGGTGTTCGCCTCGGTACGCCCGCCTGCACCACGCGCGGTTTCAAGGAGGCCGAATTCCGTGAGGTCGGCCAGATGATCGTGACGGTTCTCGACGGCTTGGCCAAGAACGGCGACGCCGGTGATGCGCAGCTGGAAAACCGCGTGCGCGAACAAGCCATGGCGCTTTGTAAACGCTTCCCGATTTATTGAGCCCGGCGAAAGTTCGTGGCGAACATCGTTCGATCAAAGCATGTGAAAGACAATGGCGCGTGCAGCTCTCGGGCTTGGGGCATACCTCGATTGCTGCACGCGCCGACCTCCGACTGCCCAGGGGGAGGAGACAGGCGGCGGTAACTTTTGAACCTCCAGTCAAGGTGACGTCTTCAGGGAGCGTCAGGCTCGCGAGCAGCGTTTCAGGTGCTCGTATCGGATGTGACGCAACGACCGTCCGACAGGTTCGAAGATGCAGCAATGTATTTTACGGCGCTGTATCGTGGGGCACAGGCTGTTAATTTTGGCTCAGCCGAACCCGATGCGTATCGAACCGTTGCGGCGACGCCGCCGGTCGCGGCTGCTATCCTCGCGCAAGTTCGATTCGGGGACAGCTCACATGAATTATCCGCTTACGGCTCTGGCGACGCTCGCGATGGTCGCCGTTTACGTTTGGACCATGGCCCTGGTCGGCCCTGCGCGTCGCAAACACGGCGTCAAAGCGCCCGCGACGACCGGCCCCGACGACTTCAACCGCGTCTATCGCGCACACGTGAATACACTCGAACAGCTCGTCATGATGTTGCCGGTGCTGTGGATCTTCGCGGCAACCGTCGGCGATCGCTGGGCAGCACTGCTGGCACTGGTTTGGATCATCGGCCGGATCATCTATGTTCGCGCCTATGCCGCCTCGGCCGACACGCGCGGTACGGGTTTCATGATCGGATTTTCAGCTCTCGCGGTCGGCCTCCTCGGTGGCGCCGGGACGATCGTATGGTCCTTGCTGCGCTGACCTTTTGCTGACACTTGCCGCCACGTTCTGTGCGCGCGGTTGTGTCAACCGGCCTCTCGCTGCAGCATGCGACGGGAGGACTCATCATGCCGAAACGGTTCGCCTATTTGATTGTCGCCTTAGCCACCATAGCCGCAGCCGCAGGTGGAGCGTGGGCACAAACCACTGTCGAAACGCAGTGTACACAACTGACCTGCGCCAGGTGCGAAACATTGTGCACGGCGTATTGCAACGCCGACGCGGCCGGCAAACGCGCGAGGGCCTATCGCAGCTGTGCCAACGGCTGCAGGGTTGAGCTGTGCGTTCAATGTATGCCTGCCCAATACGATGCCAAAGGACGCAAATTCGTGGCCGGCCGAACCGAGCTGTGTCGCTCGCCGGGGCATTGGGAGAACGGCAAAACGCCGTGACGGCATTCAAACTGGCGGCCACACGAAGCGCTCCGCTACCGCGTCCTTGTCGAGGCTCCGTATCGCTGTCATCATTTGACGTCATCCATGCGAGGAGCCTCACGCCATGATCCACGAGTTGCGCGTCTACACCTGCTGCCCTGGCAAATTGCCCGCGCTGATGAAGCGTTTCGAAACCACGACTCTCGCCATCTGGCGCCGTCACGGCATCGAACAAGCGGGGTTCTGGACCACCGTCATCGGCGAGAGCAATCAGCAGCTTATTTATCTCTTGGCGTGGCGCGACCTCGCCGAGCGCGATGCAAAGTGGACCGCATTTCAAAACGATCCCGAATGGATCGAGAAGCGCGCGGCGAGTGAAACGGCTGGCCCGATCGTCGCCAATATCGTCAGCCAGATTTTGGCGCCGACGGCGTTTTCGTCAGTTAAATGACGGCACGCGCGCCGATCGAGGTCAGATCGGCCCGGTCGTGCGCGCGCCGAGCCCCCGCCAAGTCGGACGCCCCCGATGACGACGATCGCGCTGTTGCTTGCCTCCAATGTCTTCATGACGCTCGCGTGGTACGGCCACCTCAACTATAAATCGGCGCCGCTGTGGGTGGTCATCCTGGCCTCATGGGGGATTGCATTCGTCGAATATTGTCTGGCGGTCCCAGCCAACCGGTGGGGACACGAAACCTACACCGCGGCCGAACTCAAGACGATGCAGGAAGTGATCACGCTGATCGTGTTCGCGGGCTTTTCGGTGTTCGTGTTGAAGGAGCCGCTCGGCTGGCAGCATGGCGTGGGTTTCACGCTGATAGCAGCCGGCGCCGCGTTCGTGTTCACGGCGCGCGCTTAGGGCACTTGCTAAAGCCACTCACTCGCGATCCAGAAGTTTTTGGCGAAGGCCCGCATCGCGCAACGACGCCTTGGAACCCATGAATTCAACAAGAGTTGTTGATTTAAATGGAACAAGGAGATGTGCAATGGATCGCTCAAATACGTCACCCACAGAAGAAGTTCGGCGAACCGACACGCGGACGTATCGCGTAGAGCCGCGTGGGTCGGGCGTGTGGGGCATATTTTTGGCCGCAGTCGTCACGATCGGTGTGTTCATCTACCTGCGCCCAACCACGCCCGACCTTAATTCAAACGCTCGCTCGACGGCGCCCGACGTGACAACACCCTCGCAGCCATCCGCCGTCACACCAAACCCGCCATCGCCGCCGCCGCCATCGACCAACACGCCAGCAACGGCACCTGTCGCGCCTCCAGCGCCAGGCAATACGGGTCCAAGTGCGCCGGCCCGCCCCTGATGACGGCCTTCAGATGTCGGCCCTGTCGGACGTCGACGTCTGAGTATTCGCTCGCGGCCGATCGGTCGCGAGCGAATTTCAGACCTGTCACGCCTCGAAGGGATCGCGAACCAGAATGGTGTCGTCGCGCTCAGGGCTGGTCGAGAGCAGGGTCACGGGGCATTCGATCAGCTCTTCGATACGTTTGACGTACTTGATCGCCTCTGCTGGCAACTCGGCCCAGCTGCGTTTTCCAGCCGTCGAAGACTGCCAGCCTTGCGCCGTTTCATAGATCGGTTTGACACGCGCCTGCTGGTTCATGCCCGCGGGCAGCCGATCCATTCTTTGGCCATCCAACTCATAGCCGACACAGATTTTCAATTCCGGCAGCGGATCAAGAATATCCAGTTTTGTCAGCGCAATGCCGTCGATGCCGGCGATCTTGCAGACCTGCCGTACGAGCACGGCGTCAAACCAACCGCAGCGGCGTGCGCGGCCGGTGTTGGTGCCGAACTCTTTTCCGCGCGTGCCGAGAAGATCGTGTGTCGCGTCCGGCAAGCCGTCTGGCCCAAGCAGTTCACTCGGGAATGGTCCGGAGCCGACTCGGGTGGTGTAGGCTTTGGCGAGACCCAGGATGTTGCCGATGTGGCGTGGCCCGATGCCGGAGCCGGCGGCCGCTTGACCGGCAATGGTGTTCGACGAGGTGACGAACGGATAGGTGCCGTGGTCGACGTCGAGCAGCGCCCCTTGCGCACCTTCAAAAAGAATACGTTTGCCGGCCCGTCGCGCTTTGTCGAGTGTTTCCCAGACCGTGTCGACGTAGGGCATGACCTTGGGGGCGATCGCCGTCAGTTCCGCGATCAGCTGATCCTTGTCGATCAAGTGTTGCCCGAGCCCCTTGCGCAAGGCGTTGTGGTGCACGAGCAGGCGATCGACCTTGGGGCCAAGGTTGTGCAGATTGCGCAGATCCTGCACGCGCACGGCGCGGCGGCCGACTTTGTCTTCGTACGCAGGGCCGATGCCGCGGCCGGTCGTGCCGATCTTCTGCCCGACGGCGTTGGCCTCCCGATACTGGTCGAGTTCCCGGTGCAGCGGCAGAATGAGAGTCGCGTTTTCGGCGAGTTTCAAATTTTCAGGCGTTACCGAGACGCCCTGCTTCTGGATGTTCTCGATCTCCATGGCGAGATGCCAGGGATCGACGACGACGCCGTTGCCGATGATCGACACCTTGCCACCGCGCACGATACCGGACGGGAGCAAGGCAAGCTTATATGTCTTGCCCTCGATCACGAGGGTATGGCCGGCGTTGTGGCCGCCTTGGAAGCGCACGACGATATCGGCACGCTCACAGAGCCAGTCGACGATCTTGCCTTTGCCTTCATCGCCCCACTGGGCGCCCATCACGACCACGTTTGCCATCGCACTCTCCAGACGTGCAAAAGGGCGTTCGGCCGATGCGGCCAACGCCCTTTCCGGCGCTTATAGACAAGTCGTGGTCATTCGCAAGGACGTCGTATCGGTGGAGGTCGCACGTTTGAAACACCTTGAAATATTTCTTGATCTCGCCATGATCGGCCCGCCACTTCGCCGCAATGGCGGGGCATAAACAGCGTCGTCAAGCAACTGGTTTGGTCCAAACTCCATATCGCCGCGATCGGCCCCCCATACGGTCGCAGCGCTTCTCTCCGGACCGGTCCAGATGCTTCTCTCCATACGGTGCCTTGCGCCCGATCCGCTGCCAGTGCGGGTCGGGCTTTTTTTTAAAGGCAGGCCGGCCGTCGCTTCACCTCGCCCCGGCGGCGTCGAAAATGGCGATGATCTGAGTAAACCCGCGCGCGCGTGCATGTGACAGGGCGGTATCACCCTTCTTGTCGGCGATGTCGGGCTTGGCGCCGGCTCTGAGCGCGAGCCGGATGATCTCCTGGTGCTTTGGCCCGCCGTCGCCGAGAATCACGGCCTCCAACAGACATGTCCAGCCGAGGTCGTTGACGTGGTCGATATCGATGCGCGTCGTCAGCAGCAGTTTTACCGTGTCGACGAAGCCGTAATGGCAAGCCGGAATGAGGGCTGTGCCACCATACCGATTGCGCTTCGCGAGATCCGGCATTTTTGGCAACATGAGTCGCAGCATTTCGGTACGCCCGCGCGCGCCCGCCAGCAGCCAGGGCGTGTCGAGGTCGTTTGCGGCGACATTGATGTCGGCACCCTCAGCGAGCAGAATCTTGAATACCTCGAGCCGGTCGGCACTCACGGCCAGATGCAGCGGTGTGCGTCCGAGGTCGTCGCGCACGTGCACGCTGCCGCCGGCCGTCAAGACACGATTGACGGTCGAGACATCGCCACGTTCGGCGGCGTCCAGAATGACCCGTCGCTGCCGTTCGATCGTGCCGGCGTCGGGCGCTTGCGCGCGCACGGGCAGCGTGACGAGAAGGCACAACATCAGCAGTAATGGGCGTGACCATGCTGTCGTCACGTTGGAAATCTCCGATTCAGCTCAGTCACTTGATCAAGCGTCAACGGATTGATCGCCTCGCGCCGCAGCAACAGGAACAAGCGCGCCGTCTCCTCGAGTTCCTCGATCGCATCCGTTGCCGCACCAAGCGTCGCGCCGGCGACGACGGGGCCGTGATTGGCGAGCAGGATCGCGTGGTGCTTGCCGGCCAACGCGCCGACGGCCGCCGCGAGTTTTTCGTCGCCCGGTGGAAAGTACGGCGCCAGTGCCAGTGCGCCGACGCGCATGACCGAGTACGCGGTGATCGGCGGCAGAACGTTTGCTGGGTCAAGTCCCTGCAGGCAACTGACAGCCACCGAATGATGGCTATGCAGATGCACGACTGCGCCGCTGGCCGGCCGTTCGGCATACATGGTCGTGTGCAGGAACGCTTCTTTCGTCGCCGCATCGCCAGCGATATGGCGCCCGCTCGCGTCGAGCCGCACCGAGATATTACCCGTCGAACCATGCGTGAGCCCGCGCGAAAACAACGACGCGCCGATCCGCACAATGTCGTCGCGAATCGAAGCGTGCGCGGTCATGATAATTTCCCCCACGCCTTGGTGAAGAAGTCGGGTGTGCCGAAATTGCCGGATTTCAGGGCGAGAACGAGATCGCAACCGTGCGCGCCGCGGCCGCGGGCTTTGGTCCAGGGCACGCCAGGATCGATTTCGGGGCCGATTTCCAAGGCATCGACTTCGAGGCCGTTGACGACAGCGCCCGATGTTTCGCCACCGGCGACGATGAGGCGCGTAACGCCGGCTGCGACGAGGTGCGTCGCGATCTCGGCAAGCGCGCGTTCGATCATGCTGCCGGCGGTGTCGCGGCCAAGATCGTCCTGGACCGCGCGCACATTGGCCGGCTCGTCGCTGGAATAGATCAATACCGGCGTGTCGCCAGGTTGCGCCAATGCCCAACGCGCAGCCGTGTCGGCGGTCTGTGACCCATCGGCGATTTTCACCGGATCGATGCGGTACGCGGGCACGCCCGCGGCGATGGCGGCTTTGACCTGGCCCCGCGTCGCCTCCGAGCAGGATCCCGCGATAATAAGGCTTCGGCCCGGCGCGGCCGTCATCGTGCGCGGGGGAGGAGCTGCGGTCATCTGGCCACGCTTGATATAGATCGACGGCAGGCCGAGCGCGATGCCGGAGCCGCCCGTGATCAGCGCCATGTCGGCTGCGACTTTGCCGAGATCGTAGAGATGTTCATCGGTGATCGCATCGCAGACGACATAGCGCTCACCACGAGCCCGCGCCGCGCGGAACGCGTCGTCGATGGCATCGGCACCCTTGTTCACCGTCGAGAATGGCACCAGGCCGACTTTGTGTTGCGACTGCCGCTGCATGACGCGCACGAGATTGGCGTCGCGCATCGGCGTCAACGGATGGTCCTTCATCGGGCTTTCGTCGAGCGGCATGTCGCCGACGAACAGATAACCCATGTAGATCGTGCGCTTGTTGGTCGGAAACGCTGGACAGACGATGGCCATGTCGGTCTTCAGCCGTGCCATGAGCGCATCGGCGACGGGGCCGATGTTGCCGGCATCGGTCGAATCGAAGGTCGAGCAG
>JANOAW010000169.1:0-1590 GCA_031411355.1 Hyphomicrobiaceae bacterium
TCGTCTCGTGCGGCGCGGTGAATTTCGCGATCGTCTGGATCACGCCGGATGCGACGAGCCCCTCGGGCTTTACCGTCATGGGCACGATGCTTAGCTCCGCCGGCGGCGGTCTGGATGGCGTCGGCTTCGGCTTCGGTCAGCCGAGCGACGCGTTTGTTCTGACCAAGCTCCCGGTCGGCTTCGATCCCGCCCACTCCGATTTCGCAGCGTCCGGCCTCAGCGGCGAAGACAGCAACGACATCGCCGTCTCCTGGACCGTCACGGTTCCGGGGCAGGGCACAAACATGCAGGCGCAGCACGTCGCCACGGTCCTCGACCCGGTGACCGGCATCGCGCTGAACATGCATACTGAAGGTGACATCGTCACCGTCAACGCTGAAACCAGCGGTAACCAGTCGGGCGGCGGCATCGCCGGCCTGCTCGGCGATCGCTTCATCGCTGTGTTCGAAGACAACAATCCCACCTACACCGACGGCGCAGATCTCGTCGCCCGCATCATCGACACACGCGATCAGGTCAACCCCGATCCGATCGTGGGTGACCTGATCCAGAACGGCGGCCGCGTTCAGGCCCGTCGCGACGTGCTGGTTGGCACCAACGGCAATGACAACATCCGCGGCGACATTCTCGACAACAACGGCCTCGTCGACTGGATCTTCGCGGGCATGGGCGACGACATCGTCCAGGGCGGCCCTGGCATCAAGGGTGCGGCAGGCATTCCCGAGATCATCGACGGCGGCGAAGGCATCGACACGGCGGTGTACACGGGCCGCCTGCAGGATTACTCGATCACGCCGAACGGCGATGGCAGCTACGAGGTCATCGATCTCCGCGCCGATCGTGCCCCGAGCGGCCAGCCTCAGCCGAACCATGACGGCATCGACAACCTGTACAACTTTGAGAAGATCCAGTTCCTCGACCTGTCGAATGGCGGCGCTTCTGCTCAAACGATCGAATTCGGCTTCCCCGGCCACCCGCCGGCGCTGAACCCGAACTATGACGGTACGCCGGTTGCCTGGAGCCTCGACGACACGTCGATCTTCAAGGAAATCACGGTCGACACCGATCCGACGCCGGCGAACATTGCTGACCGTCCTGACGGCATCAACGTCACCAACCTGCAGGATGGCGCAGGCCTCGTCTGGACCAAGAACGGCAACCAGGTCTGGGCCATCGCCTACGACACAACTGGCAAGCCTGATCCGGTGCTCCTCGGCGCCAACACCCAGTTGACCGGCGGCGCCTTCTCCACCAACGTTGTGCGCGACATCGATGTCGCGATGACCGGTGGTCTCGGCATGACTGCCGTTTGGGAGTCGGCTGTAGCGGCCCCCGCCGGAGTGATTGCTGCTGCAACGGCGACGCGGAGTCTGGGATGACGATCGCACGCCGTCGTCACCGCTCGTCGTGAGTCCGCTCGAAGGCATACTCACCATCTGGCATAACCGCGCGCTACGGTATCTGTCGTTCGCCGGCGCGTGTCTGGTGGTGCGCAGATCGGTCTCACCACGTTCATCGTCGTGCTCTTCGCCGAGGAGATGGGTTACACCTTGATGACCGCGGGGCTGGTGCTGACCGCCTCGCAAGTCG
>JANOAW010000170.1:0-5928 GCA_031411355.1 Hyphomicrobiaceae bacterium
CGCCGACGCATATGCGCGCTGCCGGTCCGAGGCGACGGCTGCGTTCGGCAGCGGCGATCTCTACGTCGAAGCGCTGCTCACGGATCAACGCCACATCGAAGTGCAGATCGTGGGTGATGGCACGGGCGATGTCTTTGCGCTCGGCGAACGCGAATGCTCATTGCAAAGGCGACAGCAGAAGCTGGTCGAGATGGCGCCGAGCCCGTCATTGATGCCAACCGCGCGCGAGGCATTGTTTCAGGCAGCCACAAAAATCGCTGCCTCGTTGCGTTATCGCGGGCTTGGTACATTCGAGTTTCTGGTCGACACGACCGCGAAACGTGGCCGGCAAGCCTTCACGTTCATCGAGGCGAACCCGCGTCTGCAAGTCGAGCACACGGTGACGGAACGGGCCTACGGCTGCGATCTCGTCGAGCTGCAGTTGCGCATCGCAGGCGGTGCGACGCGGGTAGAACTCGGATCGTTCGCGCCCGCCACAAGGCCACCAGCACGCATGGCCATGCAGCTGCGCGTCAACGCCGAGACCATGCAGGCCGACGGTTCAGCCAAGCCCTCGGGCGGGACTATCCGCACGCTGCGTTTACCCGGCGGGCCAGGTGTCCGCGTCGACACGCATATGATGGGTGGCATCAGCCTCGCCCCGGCCTACGACAGTCTGCTGGCCAAGATCATCGTCGATCTGCCAGCCGGCGATCATGCGCAACTGGTCGCCAAGGCCGCGCGTGCGCTGGCCGAGTTCGAGGCAGCGGGCATCGAGACAAACGCGTCGTTTCTCGCGGCCCTCCTCGCGGACGATGCCGTGCAGGCGAACCGTGTGACGACGCGCTTCATCGATGACAATGCACCCCGTCTCGTCGCCACAGCGAACACCATCGTCCGCGCGTCCGTTGGCCAAGCGGGCCCCGAAAAAATCGTCGCGACCTGGGCACGGACCGACGCCACCATCACAGCGCCTCTGCTCGGCAGTATCGTTGCAATCGAGGTCGAAGCAGGCCTGCGCGTGACACGGGGCGCGACGCTCGCCGTTATCGAAGCCATGAAAATGGAGCATCTGGTCGAGGCACCGCAAAGCGGTGTCGTGCGCGCTGTGCATGTCGCCAGGGGCGACGTTGTCGATGAAGGGCAGCCGCTGTTGGAGTTCGACGCAGACGGTGGCGACGACGACGGCGATAGTGCCACTCATGCCGTCGATATTGCAGCAGTGCGTCCCGATCTGCAGGCGGTGTTCGATGCGCACGCGCGCACCCTCGACGTCAACCGGCCCGACGCCGTCGCCAGGCGCCACAAGACCGGTATGCGCATGACGCGCGCAAATCTGGATGATCTGCTCGACCCCGGCTCGTTCATTGAATACGGCGCACTTGCGGTCGCCTCGCAACGTGCGCGTCGATCGCTGGACGATCTGAAGCTCAATACGCCCGCCGACGGCATCGTCACCGGGCTCGGCACCGTCAACGCTGCGCACACGTCCGCCGACAAGGCGCGCGTCGCCGTCATGGCCTACGACTACACCGTCCTCGCGGGCACGCAGGGCAAACTCAATCACCGCAAAAGCGACCGTATTCTTCAGCTCGCGTCCGACTGGAAATTGCCGGTCGTCCTGTTTGCCGAGGGCGGTGGAGGCCGGCCCGGCGAGACCGATGCGGCAGCCGTCGCCGGACTGGACTGCACGACCTTCAACATGTTCGCGCGCCTGTCGGGCGTTGTCCCACGTGTCGGCATCGTCGCCGGACGATGCTTTGCCGGTAACGCCGCCTTGCTCGGCTCGGCCGATGTGATCATTGCCACGCGCAATGCCTCGATCGGCATGGGTGGCCCGGCCATGATCGAGGGGGGTGGTCTCGGCGTGGTTGCGCCCGACGACGTCGGCCCCGTCGACGTCCAGTCACCGAACGGCGTCATCGACGTGCTCGTCGACGACGAAGCGGCGGCGGTCGCGGCGGCCAAGCAGTATCTGGGCTACGCACAGGGCGACCGCCCGCCCGGTGCCGTCGTCGACCAGCGTACGCTGCGTCATCTCGTGCCTGAAAATCGCGTGCGCGTGTACGACATGCGCGCCGTTATCGACACTGTTTGCGACACCGGCTCGGTGCTGGAACTGCGACGCGCCTTCGGTGTCGGCGCCATCACGGCTCTCGTGCGCATCGAGGGGCGGCCGTTCGGCTTGATCGCCAACAATCCAAAACACCTCGGCGGCGCCATCGACGGTCCCGCGTCCGACAAACTCGCGCGGTTTCTGCAACTCTGCGACGCCTACGGATTGCCGATCGTCTCGCTGTGCGACACGCCGGGCTTCATGGTCGGGCCGCAGTCGGAGACGACGGCGACAGTCCGGCGGACGTCGAGATTGTTCGTGACGGGAGCCGCCTTGCGCGTGCCGATGTTCACGATCGTGCTGCGCAAGGGCTATGGTCTAGGCGCCATGGGAATGGCGGCGGGCGCTTTTCACGCGCCGTTCTTTACGGTGGGATGGCCGACGTCGGAATATGGCGGCATGGGGCTCGAAGGCGCAGTACGGCTTGGCTATCGCAAGGAACTTGAAGCCGCCGCCCCGGATGCGCGCGACGCCCTGTATCGCGACTTGGTCGCCAAGCACTACGAGAAGGGCCGGGCCATCAATACGGCGAGCTTCCTCGAAATCGACGCCGTCATCGACCCAGCTGACACGCGCCACTGGTTGATGCGTGGCCTCGCGAGCGTGCCGTCGATATTGCCGCCGCGACGGGCTTTCATCGACACATGGTGAGGTTCAAGGCTTCTTCGGTTGTGGCGCAGTGGCGCTGGGCACGGCCTGGGGTAATTCCGGCGGCTCGTCGAGTTTGCGGCTGGCGAAATGCAGTAGAAAGCCACGTTCGCGCGCACGCGCTTCGGCACGTGCCCGCTTGTCTGGGGCGCTGACATATTCGACCACCATGACCGGAATTTTGTCGGCCCGCGCTCGGTTCAATAAACTGACCGACGACGCCACTTCGGCGGCGGCGTTCTCGCCGTCTCGGTGATCGATGCCATAAAATAGATCCTCTTTGCCAACGGCGTCGATCACACGCCGATATGAGGCGTGCCGTAGCAATTCCTCGGCATTCTGCGGCACGACCAGGAAGTCTTTGCGGCGCGCCTTGGCATAGGCCGAGATCGACGTCACGAGTGAGATCATATCCGCTTCAGCACTCGGCCGTTCTGAAGTCCACTCTTCGTAGGCGTCGACACGGTCGATGTAGACCCCGTCGAAACCGGCGTCGATGATCCGGTCGAGATAGGTCGTGCGGGTTTCAGTGACACGTTCGACCATGGCGTCGAACATCGAGCGGGTCGGCTCGAACAGAATGCTTTGCCATCCCGGATCCCAATAGCGGACGCGGTAATTGCCTTTCCATTCCGGATTTTCCGCGCCGATGAACGATGGTGTCAACACCGACCAGTGCGAGCGCCAGTAATAACGGTAACTTTCAGCTTCACCGATCGAGAGATAAGCCACAACGATGCGCTTGCGCCCGTCGGGTCGGGTCTTGAAGCGGGCAACAGCGTCGCTCGACAAGGTAAGGTGTGGTTCTTTGAACCGCTGGCTGTCGATGACGAGCACATCGATATCGGCCGCGATCCGATCGGCCACGGCGTTCTGTAATTGATAGCCCCAGGTGCGGGCATCCTGGATGGACAGGCCGTTGCGCGGCCCCATCGCGGCGCGTGGCGCAGGTGTCACCCAGGCCCAATACAGCCCCGCGGCCAGTCCGCTCACCATCACTGTCCGAATCAGTGCTTTGATGAAATGTCGCATTGTGTACCATTAACCCACTCGCGCCAGCTGAGCCAGACACACCTCTTGCAAATCTGCCATACGTCGCGTTCGGCCGTTTTTCAGGAACTTTCTGGTCGCTGGCGGTTTTTATTGTCCGCGGGTTTTTTTGCGGAATGCGTGTTTGAGCTGATGACAGGCCGAAGACTGTACGCTATGCAGCCTGCACAAGGGCTGAGCGCGCTTCTGGCGCAGCTTCAATCATAACGCCCAAGTCTAGGGACGGCTCAGCATCGGGGGACACCGATGCACCGGCGACAGTTTGATCGGCGGCGAAATAGGGTTCCGGGTGTAACGGACCTGCAGGCCGGCAATCGATGCCGGCGCGCGCATAAGTAGAGGGGCGGCAGCGCAGGCTGGCTGCCTCTTTCTATTTGGTGATCTCTGAGAAATTAAAATCTCGCTCTGATGGGTACGGATCTGGCGTCGTCGACGGCTCATTCTTGGCTGGCGTCGAGCCGGAATCTCTGCTTTTCCGGCCACCATGATCAGGGCCAACATCACGCTCACCGGCATCATCGCGGGTTTTCGGCGCGGACTTCCGCTCCTGGCGAGCGGGTTCGTCTACGGGCTGGCTTTCGGCACACTCGCCGCGTCGATGGGCTTGTCGATGTTCGAGGCCACGTTGATGAGCGCACTCGTCTTTTCCGGCAGCGCCCAGATTGCGGTGATGCAGATCTGGCCGAGTCAACCCGGGCTGTTGCCGGCAGCATTGATCGTGCTGGTCGCTAATGTCCGCTACGTGCTCATGAGTGCGTCGTTGCGGCCGTGGCTCGCGGATGTCTCGCATTGGCGCGTTTATCCGCTGCTCGCGGTGCTGGTCGACAGTGCCTACGCGCTGGGGCTTCGATCACGCGCCGAGGGCAACGAGGACGCCGGCGTCATCATGGGCTCGGGGCTGGCAAGTTTTGTGGGCTGGGTCACGGCCACGGCCGTCGGCTTTGTTTCGGGCCGCCTGTTTGCCGACCCCAGGGCGATTGGCCTGGATTTCGTGGTGATCGCCTTCTGCCTGGCGGCGGCGACCGATATGGCGCGCATGTTGCCGGGGTGGCGCAACATCGTCCCAGCCATCGCGGCCGGATGCGTCATCGTTGCCATCGAACACGTATATCCCGGCCCCTGGACCCTCGTTGCGGCCTGCCTGACCGCGGCTGTAAAGGCCGCAATCTTGTTCGATCCAAAGGCCGATGCGGCATGATCAACGATCGTCATACACTCGATCTGATCCTCGTGATGGCGGCCGCGGCGGCACTGTGCCGGTTCGCCGGTTTCGCGCTCATGCGGTTCGTGATGTTGACGCCGCGGGTCGAGGCAGCACTCGCGGCCATGCCGTTGCCGGTGATGTTGGCCATCATAATACCGCCGGCGCTGCGGGGCGGTTGGCCGGAAATGGCTGGCATCGTCGCAACCATCGCGGCCGTCCTCGTGCGTGGTAACGAGATCGTTGCCATCATCGTCGGCATGAGCACGGTTGCTTTCGCCCGCGCGATTGGGCTCTAAGCTGCCGACCTCTTTCAGGAAGCCGCGTGATCATGAGCCGCCTACGAGCCGATCTGCTGTTGTTGATGACAGCCGCCATCTGGGGGCTCGCCTTCGTGTTTCAAAAAACCGCCATGTCCGACATCGGACCTCTGACATTCATCGCAGCGCGCTCGGCGCTCGCATGCATCGCTCTGATCCCCTTCGCCTATTATGAAGTCACGCGCGCCACCACAGCCGCCGATCCCGCATTTTCAGCCGTCGTCGGTTTGTCCGGTGTGTTGTTCTTTTTCGGTGCGTGGTTGCAGCAATCCGGTCTCGTCACCGCTACGGTGAGCAACACCGGTTTCTTGACGGCACTCTACATCGTCTTTGTGCCGCTGATCGCCTGGGGTTGGCATAAAATCGCCCCGCCGGTGATCGTGTGGCCCGCGACAGCTGTATCGTTCGTCGGCACGTGGCTACTCGGCGGTGGCTCGTTCGGCGCCTTGTCGTCGGGCGATGTGCTTGTCGCCACCTCGGCGTTGTTCTGGGCGGCGCATGTGGTGTCGACCGGGATCGCAGCCCATTATGGCCGGCCCGTGCTTTTCACGTGCCTGCAATTCGTCATCGTCACCATCATCGCGCTGATCGGTGAACTGATGTATGAAACCATT
>JANOAW010000171.1:0-8637 GCA_031411355.1 Hyphomicrobiaceae bacterium
GGACCTGGAAAGCACCCTGCTGATCGGACGGTGGCTCGCCGACGGCGCCGCCTGCGACCTGGACGTTCTGGTTACGCAGAGCAACCAGCACCTCTTCGGCCGTCAAGTTGCGCATGGCCAGACGCTCTGGATCGAGCCAGATGCGCATCGAATATTCGCGCGCGCCGAACATCGCGACGTCACCGACGCCCTCCATCCGCATCAGCTTGTCGCGCACATTGAGGAGGCCGTAATTCGAAATGTAGACCTGATCGTAGGTCTTGTCCGGCGACAGCAGATGGATGTTGAGCAACTGGTCGGGATTACGCTTACGCACGGTGATGCCGTTGCGGCGAACCTCGTCGGGCAGGCGGCGCTCCGCGGCTGTGGCGCGGTTCTGGACCAGCACCTGCGCACGGTCGATGTCGATGCCGAGTTCGAAGGTGACGACGACCTGAACCGCGCCGTCATTGGTCGACTGCGAGTACATGTAAATCATGCCCTCGACGCCGTTGATCTCCTGTTCGATGGGGGCTGCGACGGTGTCAGCGACGGTTTGGGCGGACGCGCCGGGGTAGGACGTCGAGACGACCACTGTCGGCGGAATGATCTCCGGCAGTTGGTTGACCGCTAGACCTTGATACGCGATCGCGCCGATAATGGTCACGAACAACGAGATCACGGCTGCGAAGATGGGCCGATAGATAAAGAAGTGGCTGATATTCATGAGACACCTATGGCCGCTTCGTCGCGGCCCGGAAAGTTCGGCGGTCCATCAGCGATCGATTGACGATGGCCGGGACGCGGCCCCAAGGACAACCGCCAATCGGCTCGGCCTTCGGCTCGTCATTGCGTCTTGACCGGCGGCGCGCCTGGCGTTGCCAAAGGCCCCGTACCGATCTTGATATCTTCTTTTTTCGGCGTGACCTTGCCACCAGGGCGCGCCCGCTGAATACCTTTCGTGATCACCCAGTCGGTCGCGGCGAGGCCGGTGCGCACGACGCGCAGGCCATCGATGATCGGGCCAAGGACGACCGGTTTACGTGCCACGGTGCCATCGTCGGCCACCACGAACACGAATTTGTTGGTCTGATCGGTGCCGACCGCCTCGTCCGGCAAGAGGATTGCCGCGTAGTCTTCAGATCCTTGAACCCGGACGCGGGCGAACATGCCCGCCGAGAAGGTCGCCTTGTCGTTGTCGACCAAAGCGCGCGCGCGCATCGTGCCGGTGGCCTGATCCAGTCGATTGTCGATGAAGTCGACCTTGGCCTTGTGTGGAAAGCCGCTCTCGTCGGGCAGCGCGAGCTGGACGTCGGTGCCAAGTTGCGCGGCTCCGGTCTTCTGGCCCTTTTCGATCATGCGGCGATATTTGATCCAATTATTTTCGGAGATGTCGAAATAGACATGGATCGGATTTTCGGAGACGATCGAGGTCATCAAGGTGGAGTTGGCCGCGGCTCCGGCCGACACCCAGCTGCCTGCGACCACAGTCGAACGCGAGATGCGGCCGGTGACCGGCGCGGTGATCTTGGTGAAGTACAGATCCAATTCAGCGGTTTTGACTTTGGCATCGGCAACCTTGATCAACGCCTGCGCGTCGCGAAGAGCATTGGCGCGGTCGTCGAAATTCTTCTCGGACATGATTTTGCGATCGACGAGGGGGCGACCACGTTCGACGTCGAGTGATGAATTCTCGACCTTGGTGTTGGCCTGCGCCAACTCGGCCTTGGCTTGGCCCAGCGCCGCCTCGAATGGTCGCGGGTCGATCGTGTAGAGTGTTTCGCCCTTATTGACCACTTGGCCGTCCTGGAAGTGCACTTCGTTGAGATATCCAGAGACGCGCGCGCGGATGTCGACAGACGCGACGGCGTCGAAACGACCGGTGTATTCATCCCACTCGACGACCTTGCGCTTGATCGGCAGCGAGATCGTGACGGCGGGAGCGGGCGGGGGGCCACCCGGCGCTGCGTTTGAACCTGGCGCTTTCGGTGCGGCGGCCGCGTTGGGGACAGTGGTCGGTGCTGTCGACGCGGCGGCGGGGGCTGCGCCAGCTGGCTGCTGAGCCGTCGTCACAGCGACCTTGAAACCTGCAGCCGTCGCACAAACGGCGATGACGGCGAGACTTGTCGCCAATGCAAATCGAGTGGCTTTCAACATGGACGCACGCCCTTTTCCACGCCTCACGCCGCAGTGAGACCCCCAAGGTGGACACGGGTTCTTAGCACAGCACAAGGCAACGCAAAGTCACACTCTGTTCATTTCCTGGTCATTTCCTGGGCGGCTGGCGCTGTTTTGCAGTCGAGTCTTCCCGAAAAGACACGAGCGTTAAAGGTCCTTCAACCAATTTTGGCGAGCATACCCCTCAAGAGCGAACCTACCGCGCGCCCCGATAAATCGGAGCCGAAGTGGCGCTCGTGTAGGCCGAGCCAGACGGCTCCGTGTCGTAACTCAGAAGGGGAATTTCGCATGACCAATCGTGGTCTCATTCTGGCTGGTCTTGCAGCACTCCTGCTCGGATCGGCTGGCGCATCGGCCGCCGATCTCGGTGGCATGAAGGGCGGCAGCATCAAGGACGGCTACGTGCCGCAGACGGTCGATCATGCCGGCGCGCGCTGGTATCTGCGCGGCGACTACAGCCACGCTTGGCAGGGTCTCGGCTCCATGACCGAACCGCCGACCTATGATCTGTCGTCGACCTCAATCGCCAATACGCACGCGTTCGGATTCGGCATCGGCCACTATTTCAGCAAACACGTGCGCGGCGACATCACCATCGATTGGCGTCGCGACGCTGCGGCTCGCGGCACCGTCAACGACGGCATTGCGACTGTTCAAGGCGAGCGCCAGTTCAACATCAGCAACGTCGTCGCCTTGGCGAACGTCTATTACGACTTTGACACGCGCAGCCATTTCACGCCCTACATCGGCGTCGGTCTCGGCTTCGCTCGCAACACGACGAAGGCTGGCACGGTCGCGCTCAGCGGTTGCCAGATCCAGACCTGCTCGGCTGATTTCGACGGCGCCACCAGCACCAACGCTGCCGGCGCTCTCATGACGGGCTTCTCCGCCCGCCTGCACGACCGCCTGCATTTCGATGCCGGCTATCGCTTCCTCTATATGGGTTCGGCACACACCGGTGACATCCGCATCACGCGCACGGGCGGTGGCGTCGGCCCCACGACGTCGCCTGACCCGCTCGTGCACGATCTCTTCGCACACGAAGTCCGGGTCGGCCTGCGCTGGGACATCAAGTAACTTCATCCGCCGCGTCCTGGCCGGCCCATTGCGGCATGCCTAGACGCGCGACCCCAATTCGGGGCGAAAGCCTCGAGTGAGAAGATCCGTCCGAGAGCGCGGCGACGCGGTCCGGACGGATGCCGAAACTTTTTCGCCGCCTCGCTCACGAGTCGACGTTCCGTCTCTGCCCGGCGGCGGTTTGCCCCGGCAGTTTTGTCCTGATCCAGTGTCAGTCAGTGCGGCGACGAGTTGCGCCCAGGATGCGTCGAATCGGAACTCTCGAAACCTGAGGTCCTCAAGGACCCGAGGATGGCGCGCCGCCGGTCCGTCCCGTGCGGGTGCTTCCAATTCTCCGTTTCGTTCGAGGGATCGACCCCATGACACACGCGCTCAAGACACACTCGCTCACGTCCAGATCGACAGTGACGACCGCAATGGTCGCGCTGGCGCTGTTCGCCGGTTCAGCACGCGCCGGTGATCTTTCCAACGGCGTACCCGGCGGCCTCAAGGACGGTCGGGGTGCAGTCATTCCCGTGCCAGCCCCGGTGCCGCAGGAAGAAACCTACAAATACTATGTCGGCGGTTTTGCCGGCTGGGGCTTCTCGTCGTCGGCCAAAATCAACGGCACTTCGACGGGCGGCGAAAGCATCGAACTCGGCAAGCCCGAGAAATTCCTCGGCCCGGGCAGCACCAGTATCGTGGTCGGGCGCTACATCACGCCGTCGTTGCGGGCCGAACTCGGCATGGATTTCCGCATGCCCGTGAAAGTGGCGAGCGGCAGTTCTAACTACCGCACCCGCTTGTACGGACCGGGGGCCCAGAAGTTGGTGACGCACCAGGAATTGGTGACGCTGAACGGCATCGAGAGCCTGATCACCATCACCGACTATTCGGGACCGTCGCAAGATTATAACGAGTACAACGTCAAACACACGGAACGCGCGGCGCTGATGTCGCATACGTTCATGTTCAACGTCGCTCACGACTTCAATCGCGAGGGCAAATTCAATCCCTACATCGGGGCAGGCGTCGGCTTCGTCGCGCACTTTCTCAACCGCGATATGAACGAAGAGGCAAAGTGCGCCCGTGGCGGTAACGACATCGACGATCTCTATCGCTTGCCCAACCCGCGCACCTGCAAGGATACCGACAAGACCCCTCTCACGTACACGTCGTCGGGTTCCAAATCGGCAGTCGGCATCGGTCTGGCGGCATCGCTGCAGGCCGGCCTGAATTACAAGTTGTCGGAGCGCACGCACTGGGACACTGGGTATCGCGTCATCTTCATGGGCGGCAAAGTCGCATCCGCCGTCGAGACGAGCAACGGTCTGGGCACGACGACATTGTCGGTCGGCAATCGCGTCGATCACGAACTGCGCACCGGTCTCCGCTTCGATCTGTGGTGATGACGACGCCGTCGATGTGACATCGGGGCCTGGAGACAATCGTCTCCGGGCCCTTTCGGCGTCGCCACTCGGCTCGCGATCAATGAGGGCACCCCCCGACCAAAGACTGCGGAACCGCCGCGATTTCGCCCAACTGCGGACCAGATCGCTGCGCATTTGAAGCTTACTCGACATTAACGGCCACAAGGTACCGTTCGGCATACGTCGTGCACAGTCGTTGGCGGCGGGCACCGGACATCGGGCCGCGGGGGAGTTTTCTCGGGGGAAGCCAAACGTGTTTCGTCGCTTGCCTGCCAAATCACTCGCGGTCACCTTCGCCATTGCGTCCTGGGCGCTGCTGTCGGCCGATCGCCTGACCGCTGCGTTCGGCGATTCGCGGACGCTGACGCTGTTCAATATCCACACCAAAGAGACCGTCACCGTTCTGTTCAAAAAGGACGGCAAGTGGGTTGCTGGCGCCAAAGACAAACTCGATTGGGCCGTCCGCGATTGGCGTCGTAACGAAAAGACCGCCATGGACGCCGAGCTGTACGACCTGCTGTGGGAGATGCATACGGAACTCGGCTCGCGCGAGGCGATCCATGTCATTTCGGGCTTTCGCTCGCGCGGCACGAACGAGATGCTGCGCGCGTCGTCGGGTGGGCAAGCCAAGGAAAGCCGGCACATTCTCGGCCAAGCCATGGACGTGCATTTTCCCGACGTGCCGACGGCGCGCCTGCGGTATTCGGCCTTGGTCCGCGAACGCGGCGGCGTCGGCTACTATCCGACATCGGCCATTCCCTTCGTGCATGTCGATACCGGCAACGTGCGCGCCTGGCCGCGACTGCCCCGGATGGAACTGGCCCTGCTGTTTCCCAACGGCCAGACGAAACACCAGCCGGCCGAGGGCGGCCCGATCACCTCGGCCGACGCCCGCACCGCCCAGACGCAGAAAAAACAGCTCGCGCAGGAGGTCGCGGCGTTCCACGACTTTCGCCGCCAGCCAAAAGCACCGTTTGCCGTCGCCGACGCGACGGCTGCAGGACTACGCCCGTCTGATGGTTCAGGATCTCAAGGATCTCAAAAGCCGCCTGTGGCGGTCGCCGCCGCCGTCCCACGGTTGATCGAACAACCGTTCCCGGTCGAGCGCTCGTCGCGACTGACCGCCTCGACTGCCGCGACCACCACTGCTGCTGCTGCCGCGGCCGACCGGGTCAAGCTCGGCGCACTGATGCAACTGGTGTCGGCTGAACCGACGCCACGCATCGTCCAAGGTCCGCAGCCTGCCGTGCGCTCGCCGGCGCATGCAAGCCTGACGGGCTCGACCTTGGTGGCGGCTGCAACGCCGCCGAAGCCGCTGGCACGGGTGGCCGCTGTCGCGCCCCCGTCTGCATTTAACCCGTCCGCATCCAGCATCGCCTCGCTGATCGACGCCGGCGGTTGGGGCAACGGTTTCGCCGTCGCGCCGGCGTTCGACGACGAACACCCGGACGAGCTGTCATATCGGCCGTTTCCGATCGCACCCTATATGACAATGACCGCGTCGGCCGACGATCCCGCACTGGCGACGTTGACACACCCTGACGTGTCGAAAACGTTGGAAATGATCGATCAAGCCGGCACGGTCTTGCCGATGCGGTTGCGCCCGACCGAGCGACATGCGGCGATGCTGTTCGCGCAGCAATTCCGTGGCGACGCTGTGATCGCCATGCCCTCGTCCGAGGCGCCGTCGTCGCCACTTGCCAACCGCAAGGTGACGACCCGGTAGCAGGCCAGGTTCCGGGATACTGGGTCATGTCGACCAGGCGGTCATCGCGCGGACAGTCGGTCGGACAGTCGGTCGGACAGCTGGCAGATGGACAGTTGGATCGTGACGGTCTACGCGCCGATTTCGAGCGCCGATAGCCACTTGCGAGACCTGACATGATCCCCCGCTATTCCCGCCCCGAGATGGTCGCGATCTGGTCGGCCGAGACGCGCTTTCGCATCTGGTTCGAAATCGAGGCGTATGCTGCCGAGGGCATGGCCGAGATCGGCATGATCCCCAAGGCCGCTGCCGCCGCGATCTGGGAGAAGGGGTCGAAAGCAACCTTCGACGTGGCCAAGATCGATGCCATCGAAGCTGTCACCAAACACGACGTGATCGCGTTCCTGACCCATCTCGGCGAGTTCATCGGCGACGACAGCCGCTTCGTGCACCAAGGCATGACCTCCTCGGACGTCCTTGACACGTGTCTCAGCGTGCAGCTGGTACGTGCCTCCGATCTGCTGTTGGCCGGCATGGATCGCGTGCTCGCCGCCCTGAAGGTGCGAGCAAACGAGCACAAGACGACCATCACCATCGGCCGCAGCCACGGCATTCATGCCGAGCCGACCACGTTCGGCGTCAAGCTCGCCTACGCCTATGCCGAATTTCAGCGCGGGCGCGATCGCCTGGTCGCTGCGCGGACGGACATCGCCACCTGCGCCATCTCGGGCGCGATCGGCACCTATGCCAACATCGACCCTGCCGTCGAGGCGCACGTGGCGAAGAAACTCGGCCTCGCGATCGAGCCGGTGTCGACACAGATCATTCCGCGCGATCGCCATGCCATGTTCTTTGCCACGCTCGGGGTAATCGCATCATCGATCGAGCGGCTGGCGACGGAATTTCGTCATCTCCAACGCACCGAAGTTCTGGAAGCGGAAGAATACTTTGCGCCCGGCCAGAAGGGTTCGTCGGCAATGCCGCACAAGCGCAATCCGGTGTTGACGGAAAACCTCACCGGCCTCGCACGCATGGTGCGCGCGTTCGCGTTGCCGGCCATGGAGAACGTGGCGCTCTGGCACGAGCGCGATATTTCGCATTCCAGTGTGGAGCGTATGATCGGTCCCGACGCGACCATCACTTTGGACTTCGCGCTGCATCGCCTTGCCGGGGTGATCGAGAAGTTGCTCGTCTATCCAGCCAACATGAAGAAAAATCTCGATCGGCTGGGTGGATTGCACAATTCGCAACGCGTTCTGCTGGCGTTGACCCAAGCCGGCTGCTCGCGCGAGGACGCCTATGCGTTCGTGCAACGCAACGCCATGAAGACTTGGGAGCACGGTCGCGACTTCCTGACCGAGCTGAAAGCCGACACGGACGTGACGGCGAAATTGTCGGCGGCGCAGCTCGAGGCCATGTTCGACAACGGCTATCATCTGAAACACGTCGATACGATTTTCGCACGCGTGTTCGGCCGTCCCGCTGATCGCACGTAGACTGCCAGTTTTGGTCTGGCGGTGGACGGATTGCGCGGGGGCTATTGTCAATTGCGGCGTGCAGGTATTCAATCGACGTCCGTCACCACGAACGCCTCTCCTATCATGGACGGCGCGGGTGAGGGTTGCGCGGAGGAAGACACGAATGACCAGTTTTACCTTGAACGGAAAGAAGGTGACGGCTGCGTCGGAACCGGACACGCCTCTGCTGTGGGTGATCCGTGACGAGCTGAACCTGAAAGGCACCAAATTCGGTTGCGGCATCGCGCAGTGCGGTGCGTGCACGGTGCATGTCGACGGCGTTCCTGCCCGCGCATGTCAGACAGAATTGAAGTCCGTCGCCGGCAAGACCGTCAAAACCGTCGAAGCCCTCGGCACGCCCGCCAAGCCGCATCCCTTGCAGGCTGCGTGGATGAAGTTCGACGTGCCGCAGTGTGGCTATTGCCAGTCCGGTCAGTTGATGGCCGCGTCGGCTCTGCTCGCCAAAAACAAAAACCCGACCGACGCCCAGATCGACGAGGCCATGAGCGGCAACATCTGCCGCTGCGGGACATACCCGCGCATTCGTGCCGCGATCAAAGACGCCGCCGCCACCATTCGGCGCGGTTGAGGGAGGGACCCATCATGACATCGATCAAAACCGACACCAATCGTCGAAACTTCCTCAGGGGCACGGGTGCCGTAGCCGGCGGCCTTATGCTCGGCGTGGCGATCCCGCAGTCCGCCAAAGCGGCCGGCACCCTCTATACGCCCAACGCCTGGGTTCACATCGCCGACGACAACACGATCACGC
>JANOAW010000172.1:0-2008 GCA_031411355.1 Hyphomicrobiaceae bacterium
GTGTGCTTACGACGAGGCGGCCGCACTCGCGTCGAGCTGGGGCTCCACTCTGGTTGATGCCGGCGACGTCGGACATCTCGATCCAGCGAGCGGGCATGGGCCCTGGCCCGAAGGCGTCATGCGCCTCGGCCTGTTCCTGCAGCAACTCGGAACAGCGCCACCCGCATGACGGCGCGATGGCCCCTCGTCGTCGGTCCGGCATCCTGATAAACAGCGCCGCGAAATCACTCTGGCTTGCCCATGACCGATCTACCCGTGTCCGATCTCTCGCTCACCCTTCACGACATCGGTCGAAAGGCCAAAGTCGCTGCGCGTGAGCTCGCCATCGCGCCAGCCGACGCCAAAGCCGAAGCGTTGACGATCGCGGCGCAGACGTTGCGCGGACGAACTTCGTCGATACTGGCGGCCAATGCCGAGGATCTCGCTGCGGCTGAGCTGCGGGGCACGAGCGGCGCCTTCCTCGATCGCCTCGCCCTCGACGCGGATCGAATCGAGGCAATCGCCAAGGGGCTTGAAGATATCGCAGCCCTTCCAGACCCGGTCGGCGCCGTCACGGCGACGTGGGAACGCCCCAATGGCCTACGATTCGAGCGGGTGCGCACGCCCCTCGGCGTTATCGGCATCATCTATGAGAGCCGCCCGAACGTGACCGCCGACGCCGGCGGCCTGTGCATCAAGTCCGGCAATGCCGCGATCCTGCGCGGCGGCTCGGAAAGCTTGCAGTCGTCGCGCGCGATCCATGGCGCGCTGGTCGAAGGCTTGCGTTCCGCCGATCTCCCGGAGCACGCGATCCAATTGGTGCCGACGACCGATCGCGCGGCCGTCGGTCTTATGCTCGGCGGACTGGACGGCGCGATCGACGTCATCGTCCCGCGCGGTGGCAAGAGCCTCGTCGCCCGTGTGCAGGCGGAAGCACGCGTGCCCGTGTTCGCGCATCTCGAGGGCATCTGCCATACCTACGTCGACCGCGGCGCCGATCTCGACATGGCAATCCCCCTGGTCCTGAACGCCAAGTTGCGGCGGACCTCGGTCTGCGGCTCGACCGAATGCTTGCTGGTCGACAAGCCGGCCGAGGGCTGGGGCGCACACGACGATTACCTGACGCCGTTGGTGAAGGCGCTGCTGGACGCGGGCTGCGAGGTGCGAGGCGATGCTGAGACGGTGTCGGTCGATCCACGTGTGAAGGCGGCCGCAGCCGACGACTATGGCCGCGAATTCAGCGATGCGGTCATCGCCGTCAAGGTCGTCGACGGCGTCGACGCGGCGATCGCACACATCGCTCGATTTGGATCACAGCACACGGATTGTATCATCACCGAATGCAACGGCACCGCCGAACGCTTCTTGAAACGTGTCGATTCGGCCATCGTTCTGCACAATGCTTCGACCCAGTTCGCCGACGGTGGCGAATTCGGTTTCGGTGCCGAGATCGGCATCGCCACCGGTCGCATGCACGCGCGCGGCCCGGTTGGTGTCGAACAGCTGACGACTTTCAAATATGTCATCCGCGGCGCCGGCCAGATACGCCCGCAGTGATATCGACCATCCCATCCCCACCCATTCGAGCCGCCATGACCGATGCTGAAAAAGAAGCCCGCATCGTCTCGGGGGCGGCCCTGTTCGACGCTATGGGTGGCTTCGACGTGGTGTCGTGGGACGCTGCCAAAAAAGAACTCACGGCCGCGGTCACGGTGCGCCGCGAATTTTGCCACACCAATGCGACCATCGCTCAGGGTGGGTTCATCACCGCGTGGCTCGACGCTGCCATGGCACACGCCGTGATGCACGACAGCGACCTCGCCCTCAACATCGCGAGCCTCGAGATCAAGGTCAGCTTTCTCGAACGCTGCGGTCCGGGTCCAGCCAAGGTCGTGGCGCGGGTGGTGCGCCGCGGCAAGCGTGTCGCGTTCATGGATGCGGACCTGTACGCGCCCGACGGACGCCTCGCCGCGCAAGCGACGTCGACGGGCATGCTGGTGCCGACACTCCTCGAGGCGGGCTCGGACGC